>JAQUSX010000010.1 GCA_028710055.1 Clostridia bacterium
AGTAAAAATTTAAATAGATACAAAAATTTTTCGGAGGAAAAATGAAAAGATATATTTTAGCTTTGGACGAAGGCACGACTAGCGCGCGGTGCGTATTATACGATACTCTGGAAAACAAAATAGCGCATATCGCGTCGCAGGAATTTGATTTAATTTTTCCTTGCGCGGGCTGGGTGGAGCAGGACGCCAATACCGTTTGGGCGGCACAATACGCAGCATTAAACGAAACGATAGCGGCAAGCGGAGTAAAACTAAAAGAAATATACGGAATAGGCATTACGAATCAACGTGAAACGGTGGTAATTTGGGACAAAAAAACGGGAAAACCTATTTACAACGCTATCGTTTGGCAATGCAGGCGAACTGCGGATTATTGCGACGAAATCAAAAAAGACGCCGAGCTTGTTTTGAAAATTCAAGGTAAAACGGGACTTGTTATCGACGCGTATTTTTCGGCTAGCAAAATAAAATGGATTTTAGACAACGTAAAGGGCGCGCGGCAAAAAGCGGTGAAAGGCGAACTGCTTTGCGGCACTATCGACACGTGGATTATTTATAAACTCACGCAGGGCAAAGTTCACGTCACCGACCCTACCAACGCAAGCCGTACGATGCTTTATAATATCAACACGATGGATTGGGATGATGAGTTGCTGAAATTTTTCGATATTCCCAAAAATATTTTGCCGAAAGTCGTGGACAGCGACGCTGTCGTCGGAACCGCTGAAATATTGAAAATCCCGCTGCCTATATGCGGCATAGCGGGCGACCAGCAATCGGCGTTATTCGGTCAGGCGTGCTTTACTGCGGGCTGCGCAAAGAATACGTACGGAACAGGCTGTTTTATATTGATGAATACGGGCGACGTTCCGAAGATAAGCAAAAACAATCTTCTTACGACCGTGGCATGGAGAGTGAACGGTAAAACTACATACGCTCTTGAAGGCAGCATATTTAACGCTGGAAGCACCGTTCAATGGATGCGGGACAAGTTAGATTTCTTTAAAGACAGTTCGGAAAGCGAAAAATGGGCGAAGGAAGCCAAAAACTGCGACGGCAGTCAAGGTACCGACGGAGTTTACGTCGTTCCCGCTTTTACCGGGCTTGGCGCGCCGTACTGGAATCAAGACGCAAGAGGACTGATAATAGGTATAACGCGCGGCACCACAAAAGCGCATATTATCAGAGCTACGCTTGAGAGTATGGCGTATTCAACCAAAGACGTCCTTATCAATATGGAAAAAGACGCCGAGTTAAAACTTAACAGTCTTGCGGTGGACGGCGGCGTATCAAAGAATAATTTTCTTATGCAGTTTCAGTCCGATATATTAGGCGTAAATCTCAAACGACCTATTTCCACGGAAACGACGGTACTTGGGGCGGTGTTCCTTTGCGGACTGGGGCTAAAGGTATGGAAAAATCTCGATGAAATAAGCGCGCAATGGCAGATCGGAAAGGAATTTTCGCCAAGTATGCCGAAAGAAAAAGCCGAAAAGCTCTACTCTAACTGGAAACGCGCCGTATTGCGTTGTTTGGATTGGCAGGAATAAGTTCTAAAACAAGAGTTTTTTAAAATAATGCAATAGTTTTACAAAAATAATTTTTTCGTTATTAAGAATATAATATTTTACTATAAAGACAATAGAAATTTACCGTGTGCGGTAAGAATTTTATAGGAGGGAAAAACAAAAATGGAAAAAATAAAACTGGCGACTCATGACAAACGAGAGGTAACGCTGTATTTATGGGACAAAGTCGAAAAGCCGACGCTTGTCGTTCAGCTTGTTCATGGTATGTGCGAGCATAGCGCAAGATACGACGACTTTGCCAAATTTTTGAACAAAAACGACATAATAGTAGCAATGAACGACCAAAGAGGACACGGTATGTCGACGACACCCAGTAATTACGGTTATGACGACGGCGATATGTGGGAAAATAACATAGCCGACCAAATGCGGTTAAGCGAATATTTGCGTGACAAATACGCTTTGCCTATCGTTATGTTCGGACACAGCTACGGCAGTTTTTTGAATCAAAGACTTTTGGAAATTAACCCCGTACCCGTCGCTTTTGTGCTTTCGGGCAGCTGTTATATGAATAACATTTTGACAAAAGCCGGCGCGATAATAAGCGCGGGAAAAGCGAAAAAAGACCCCAAAGGCGCGGGCAAAATTATGGCCGATATGTCTTTTAAGGCGTATGAAAAAACCTATCCCGGCGTAAACAGCTGGCTTAACCGCGACAAGACGGAAGTGGATAAATACAATGCGGACCCGGCGTGCGGATACATAGCTTCCAACAGTTTTTACGCTTCGTTTATGCGCGGATTAAAATCTATTTACAAACGTGATTCCGTTGCGGACATAAATATTAACCGTCCCGTTTATATGTTCAGCGGAGAAGGCGACCCTGTCGGCGAATACGGCAAAGGCGTAAAGAAGTTGTATGAATTTTATAAAAAAGTCGGCATAAAAGACGTCACGATGAAACTTTACCCCGAAGGACGCCACGAAATGTTGAACGAAATAAACAAAAAAGAAGTTTACGTCGACGCGGTAAAATTTTTGGATAAATTCCGTCAAAAAGTTTAAAATCGTAACATAAAGCTTTTTTGGAGAAAATTTTGTCTAAGTCCAAAATAATCACAATTTTTATCAGCGTAGAAGCGGTTTTGTACCTATGGTTTTTAGCGATAGATATATTTACCGTTAACGATTCCACAGCCGTTAAATACGTTTCAATTATCTTGTGTTTTTTGGCGTCTATGGCATACCTAGCGTATGACAAAAAAATCGACAAGCGGCTGCTGATAAACATAGCACTTCTACTAACAATTATCGCTGATTTGTTTTTGCTTGTTTTGAACGACTATTATACGGTGGGGGTGGCGGTGTTTGCCGCCGCTCAAACCGCATACGCCGTTTATTTGCATTTTGATAAACACGGTATTATTACTACCGTTATATTAAGAAGCGTCTTAATTATAGGCGGAGCATTATTCGCTTATTTGTGGGTGGGGTTTTCCTGGCTGGCGTTACTCGGCATATTCTATTTTATAAATTTGGTTGTCAACGTTATTGAAAGCTACGCTTTTATTCCAAAAACGGGCGTAACTTTGGCGATTGGGCTAACATTGCTTATGTTTTGCGATATTTGCGTGGGACTAAATAATTTTCACGCCGTGACAGGCGTTACCTTGCCTAGGTGGGTTAACGATTTTGTCGCCGTTGCAATGTGGGCTTTTTATCTGCCTAGTCAAGTAGCGATCGCGTTAAACCCATTGGAGAAAAAATGAGGACTTTAAATATTATTTTTACCGTTTTAATGATAATTGCGCTTGTCGCAATGCTTAGCTTTTCGGCTAATTTGGTTTTGTATGCGCGCTTTTTTTATTTCGCGCAAATCGACGCGTTAAATATCGAAAGCAGTTCGGGATACACCAAAGAGCAAATAGTGGAAGCGTATAACGACGTTATAGATTACTGTATTTACGGCGGCGAGTTTTCCGCGGGGGACCTTAGTTTTTCCGAAAGCGGAGCCAGTCATTTTGCCGATTGCAAAAATCTTTTTGATTTGAATTTATACGTCTTTATAACGAGTATGATTATCGCCGTTACTCTTATGATACTTGATAAAACCAAAGTAATCGAATTGATACAGCCAAAAGGCTATGCGCCCGCTTTTTACGCGGGATTAACGGGGCTTGGTTTGTTTTCTCTTTTGGGAATTTACGCCGCGGTAGATTTTGACTCGATGTTTTTGGCGTTTCATACCATCTTTTTCCCGGGAAAAACCAATTTTTATTTTTCGCCAATTACCGACCAGGTTATAAATATTTTGCCCGAACAGTTTTTCCTTAGCTGCGCCATAGCTATTATTTCTATCATAATTTTGACTTGCGTAGGGTATATATTATTCGCGATAATAAAACGCAATAGATATCTGAAACATCTTGGCATAAGATAATTTTAATTTAATTCAAATCAAAAAAACAAGTACGGTATTTCGGACTTGTTTTTATTTTTTTAATGAACTAAAAAGCAGATATTTTCTTTTCAGCAAGTTTTCTTTTTTCGTTATTAAAACGACCACAAAAATTTAAAATATTAAACTAAATTTGATTTTTTTCCGTAAAAAATTCCCTAGATTAAGTTTGTTTTTTCGCGACAATAATTTAATAAGCGAATATTTATACAGTCAACTTTTATAAATATTCAACACTATGAATATTTATGCAATAAATTTTGTATCAAAGCGATTTAAAAAGAAAATCCACCGAAATTATTGCATATTTACTCAAAGTTTGTATTGCAAAAAACTGGTAAATATGGTATAATACAAGTATTAAAAGCTAAATAAGGAGCGTACAAAAATAGTTATGACAGTAAAAACAGGCAACGAATATTTGGCGAAAGACATTCAAGTGCTAGAAGGGCTGGACGCTGTAAGAATGCGCCCCGGCATGTATATAGGCACGACGGGAATAAAAGGTCTTCATCATTTGCTGTGGGAAATAGTCGATAACGCGGTTGATGAAGCTGCGAACGGTTTTGCCGATAAAATCACCGTTACTATTCACCCCGACGAGAGCGTTACCGTTACCGATAACGGCAGAGGCATTCCCGTCGACATTCATCCGCATTTAAAAGTCAGCGCGGTGGAAGTAGTATATACTCAGCTACACGCCGGCGGAAAATTCAGCACAAAAAATTACTCGTATTCGGGCGGTTTGCATGGCGTGGGAGCTTCCGTCACCAATGCTTTGTCGCAATGGCTGGAAGTTTACGTGTGCAAAGACGGCTGGAAATATTATCAAAAATTTCATTCGTTTATGCCCGAAGGCGGCAAAAAAATAAAAAGCGGCGTTCCTGTAGAACCGCTGAAAAAAATGGAAGAAACAACCGAAACGGGAACGACAGTCACTTTTTTGGCGGACGAAACCGTATTCGGCAAAAACTGTATAGCTATGAATCTCGAGACCGTCGCCCGCAGAATACGCGAGCTCGCGTTTTTGAATAAAGGCACGGAATTTGTTTTAACCGACGAAAGAATAACCGAAGAAGAGACGAATGAAATATGGAAGCGTGTTTATAAATATGACGGCGGATTAAGCGATTTTGTAAAAAGCTTAAATGAAAACAAAATCCCAATCCATCTTGCGCCTATTTTCGGAGCGGCGGAAAACGACGTTATGAAGCTCGAATTCGCTATTCAATACACAAACAGTTATTCGGAAAACGTTTTTTCTTACGTTAATAATATTCCCACATCCGAGGGCGGCACACACGAAACGGGCTTTAAGACGGCTTTGACAAAAGTTATGAACGAGTACGCCAGAAAAAAAGGTTTTTTGCGCGATAAAGACGAAAACCTAATGGGCGAAGATTACCGCGAGGGTATAACCGCTGTGCTGTCGGTAAAAATGGCGAATGTGCAGTTTGAAGGGCAGACAAAAACGAAACTTGGCAATATCGAAGCGAAAGCCGCATGCGAACAGCTTGTGTACGATAACCTTATGAGTTTGCTTGAAAAAGACAATAAAACAAGCGAAGTCATCGTTAAAAAATCTATCGCTTCGGCAAAGGTAAGAATAGCCGCCCGTAACGCGAAAGAACTTGCCCGCACGAAAAACACGATAGCCAACGCCACATTAGTAGGCAAACTTGCAAGTTGCACGGGCAGAGATTATTCGCAAAACGAGCTTTTTATTGTGGAAGGCGATTCCGCAGGCGGTACGGCGAAACAAGCGAGAAACCGTCGTTTTCAAGCGATACTTCCTTTAAGGGGAAAGCCGCTTAATTCGGAACGCAAACGTGTTGACCAGGTTTTGGCGAATGAAGAAATCCGTACAATCATCTCCGCTCTCGATACGAGTATCGGAGAAGATTTTGATATGACGAGCCTTAAATACGACAAAGTTATTATTTTGTCAGATGCCGACCAGGACGGCGCGCACATCAGAGCTATTTTGCTAACGTTTTTCTTCCGTTATATGAAAGAGCTTATTACTGAAGGTCACGTTTATATAGGCATGCCGCCGTTATATAAGGTCAGTAAAAAAGATAAGGTCATGTACGCATACGACGATAACGAGCTTTCCGCAGTTATGAACGAGATGGGACGCAACGCGGAACTGCAAAGATATAAAGGTTTGGGCGAGATGAATACGGATCAGTTAAAAGACACGACAATGTCGCCGAAATCTCGAAAACTATTGCGTGTGACGCTTGACGACGCCGCCGAAGCGGACAGAATGATAACCATGCTTATGGGCGACCAAGTGGAAGCGCGAAAAAATTATATTATTGAACACGCCGATTTTAACAAAAATACCGACAAAAACGTGGAAACTTATTTAGCGTAAAAACTGTAATAATCAAAATTTATATAGAAAGTGAAATCAGACCAGACAAAGGGGAGCAAAATGAAGCAAATCGACATTGAGAATATACCCGAAGAAGAAAATAAATTACCCGACGGCAGCTCGTTGATTTTGAGCGACTTGGAATCCGTAATGCATAATTCTATGATGCCTTATGCCGAGTACGTTATTATGGACAGAGCCTTGCCTAGAGTGGAAGACGGTCTTAAACCCGTGCAAAGACGTATACTTTACGCCATGTACGATATGGGCATTACGCCCGACAAGCCGTACAAAAAATCGGCTCGTATAGTTGGCGAATGTTTGGGCAAATATCACCCGCACGGCGATACGTCAGTATACGATGCTATGGTGCGGCTCGCTCAACCATTTAACACCAATATGCCGCTCGTAGACGGACAAGGAAACTTTGGTTCTATTGACGGCGACCCTGCGGCGGCTATGCGTTACACGGAAACGAAACTCACTCCGCTTGCTTTAGAACTTATCGCGGACATAGAAAAAGACACCGTTTCTTGGTCTAGGAATTTTGACGATACGACCAAAGAACCCGATATGCTGCCGGGCAGATACCCGAATTTATTAGTAAACGGCGCGACGGGTATAGCTGTAGGCTTGGCTACTAATATTCCGCCGCACAATTTAGGCGAAGTTATCGACGGCGTTGCGGCATATATAGACAACCCGAAAATAACGCTCGACAAAATGATGAAAATAATCAAAGGTCCCGATTTTCCGACGGGCGGTCATATCATAGCGGGCGATGGGTTAACGCTGGCTTATGAAACTGGCAGAGGCAAAATTTATATCAGAGCAAAAGTTCATATCGAAAGCTTTGGCAGCGACCGAGAACAAATCGTTTTTACCGAGCTTCCTTATCAAGTAAATAAAAGCAGACTTTTGCAGGAAGTATTAAATTTGCGCGAAAACAAAAAAGAAGTGTTCGGCTGTATCAGCGAAATTGTCGACGAGTCAGACAACGAAGGTATGCGCGGCGTTATTAAGCTGAAAAAAGAAACCGACGCCAAAAAAGTGTTGGAGCTTCTTTTCAAATATACGGACTTGCAAATATCGTTCGGTCTTAATATGGTCGCCATTGCCGACGGAAAACCGCAGCAAATGGGACTGATGAAAATAATTTCGTATTACACCAAATATCAGGAACGTATAGTCACCAACCGCACAAAATTTTTATTAAATGAAGCGGAAGAGCGTATTCATATTTTGGAAGGACTGGTTATCGCAGTCAGCAACATTGACGAAGTAATAAAAATAATTAAGGCCGCGGCGAATACGACCGAAGCGAAACAAAAACTGAGAATAAGATTCGACTTATCCGATAAACAGGCGCAGGCGATATTAGATTTACGCTTGGCAAGATTAACAAAGCTTGAAATAGAAAAACTTTTAAACGAAAAAGCGGAACTTGAAAAGAAAATAAAAGAGTACCATGAGATACTAGGCAGCAGAGCGGTATTGATGCGCGTGATAAAAGAAGAAATGGGAGCGATAAAACGCCAGTATAAACGCGCGAGACTCAGCGATATCGCGGACACCGAAGAAGATATACAAGTATTCAGCGAAACGGACGAAAGACCTATCGAAAACGTATATTTTGCTATCTCATACGACGGCACGTTGAAAAATATTCCGTTGAAAAACTTTAATATGAGCGGACGCGACGCGACCGACCGAAGCGGTTTTTACGATATTTACACCCAAACGCTATCGGTAAAGACCGACCAGAAAATAATGATTTTCTCGGACAGGGGTAATTGCTTCCAAACCGACGTCGGAAAAATAGGCGAGGCGAAATTCCACGACAAAGGTTTTTCTCTTGAAGCTTTGTTCGGCGAGAAGAACGCGGAAAAAGACGAAAGAGCGGTAAAAGCTTTTGTTCTGCCTGACGAAGATATGCCCGAAGGGGAGATTCTGATTTATACCCGTCAAGGTATGGTAAAACGCTCGCCGTGGAGCGAATACGGCTTATTAAAAACGGCGTTTAACGGCTATAAATGCAAGGAAGACGACGAAGTCATAAACGTCGAAGAACTGCGTCCCGAGACGATGACGCTAGCGGTAACCGAAAAAGGTATGTGTTTGTGCTTTAAGAACGACGAAATACCCGTGCAAGGCAGAGTGGCGAGCGGCGTTAAGGGCGTAAATTTGGCTGACTTTGATAACGTCACGTATATGGGACAAATCGAAAGCGAAGGCGAAGTAATAATCGTTACTAATAAATGTTTTGTAAAACGTGTTATTGCCGCCGATATCCCCGTAACTTCGAGATACCGCAAAGGTGTGAAAATAATAAACCTTACGGGTGAAAACGGCGATGCGGTTATTTTTGCCGATTACGTAACCGAGCCGTACAATCTTGCGCTTATCGACCCCGCAACGACTTTTGTGGTAAATTCAGAAGATATTACGATAGAAACCCGCGCGCATAAGGGCAAACCGCCGAAACCCCGCAAAAAAGGCTGCGCTCTAACAGACGTAATAAAGTTTGAAAATTAGCCAAAAATCAATAAAATAAGTGAAAAATTGATGCAAAAAGTCGTGTAAGCTAACAAGGCGATTAAGAGTAAATTTTTCGAAAAAATAAAATAATCATTTCGAAAACTAAAGTTGATTTTATGCATGATTTTAGTTAAATACATCAAAACAAGTAAAAATTTGAAAGTAAAGTACTATACGTCAGCAATTGGTTTACAAGTTAAAAACGCAAAAATATAGCTACAACTAATTAAATTTTCAATATAAACCTGTTTTTTTCATTAAACATGATAAACTCCGAAAATAATTCGGAGTTTTTTATATTTTTATAAATTTTGGCTATTTTTTTCGCATAAAATATCGAGAATAACGTCTCAAAAATTATAGCGGCAGACGTTTTCTACAAAATTCGACAAATTTTTCGCGGATATATAAGGAAACCCTAAAATAGCAGGTGTTAAAATGTATTTAGAATACAACAAAATAAAAAACACAACAAAGATCCTGATTTTGGTGTTAGCTGTCATCAGCTCGCTCGCAGTCGCTTTTAGTAATCCGCTCGCCGCAGCCGTAAATGCGGGAAACAAACTCAGACCAATCTACTGTGTTGAAACCGAAAGAAGAGTGGTTTCCTTAACTTTTGACGCTGCTTGGGGGAGCGACAAAACTTTGGCGATACTCGATATTCTTGACAGATATAATATCAAGGTCACATTTTTTTTGGTTGGTTTTTGGATAGAGGCGAACCCCGAACTTGTCAGAGAAATAGCCAAGCGGGGTCACGAAATAGGCACGCACAGTATGACTCATCCGCAAATGAGTAAACTCACCGCCGAGCAGATAAATGAAGAACTTACCGAAAGCGCAAAAATGATAGAAGAGCTTACGGGGAACATTGTAACGGTTTTCCGTCCGCCTTTTGGAGACTATGACAACAAGCTTATTTCCGCTTGTTTCAATTTGAATTTATATCCTATTCAATGGGACGTAGACAGTCTGGATTGGAAAGGATTATCAGCAGAAGAAATAGCCGCGCGAATACAAAAAGCCAAAAGCGGCTCCATAATACTTTTTCACAACAACAGCGATAATATCGTGCAGGCTTTGCCCGCTGTTATCGAAGCGTTGATTGCAAAAGGGCTCGGTTTTTGCCCCGTGGGGGATTTGATTTATTATAGCGGTTACGTTATCGATAACTGCGGTAAACAAATAAAAACCGATTAACGTAAAATA
>JAQUSX010000011.1 GCA_028710055.1 Clostridia bacterium
TTGCAAAAAGTTAAAATGAAAACTATAAAAAATATTTTAGTGTCTTGTTTGTTTTAAGGTCACTAACCACGTTCTGCACACTCGATAAATGTGAAATACAAATTTTAAAAAAACCGCTTTTTTTTTAAAGGCGGCAATTACTATAAATATTAGTTATATTCACGCAGCAGAGATACATATTTTTGATATGTTTCGGGATTCGGGTCTGTCAAACACAGACTTGTAAGCCCTTGGGTTTCGTTTCGGTATTCTTTGTATTTCATATTTTTGACGTACTGCGCCACACCTTGCGCTCCGTCGAATATTTTTTTTCCAACGAATACTCCCGCAAACAAATCCTTTATCAATGTAAAATGCGTGCAGCCCAAAACAACGCAATCGAATGGCGGTACGTTTTCCGCAAGTTTTTCGATATAATCGCAGATAACTCCATCCTTTTCCCCTTTTTCGACCATTTCTGCAAGCTCCGGCATAGCAAGCCAGATGATATTATTTTGCGGAAAACGCGCCCTCACCCTTGCGTTTTGCGCCGTCAAAGTTGTCGCCGCAACCAAAATATTACTCGCCGTGTACTGCATAGCTTGTTTTATCGAAGGCTCCGTTCCGACAAAAACCGTATCGGGAAAGGCTTTTCTCAGAGTTTCGATAGCTACGCAAGTGACCGTATTGCACGCGAGAATAATTAAATCCGTGTCAAACTGTTTTTTGATTTCGCGGATATTATTTAGCGCAATCTCCACCAAACGCTTTGACGTTTTTTCTCCGTAAGGAAAAGCGGCGTTATCGGCGTAATAAACAAAATCCGCATTCGGAAGCATTTTTTTCAATTGACGGTATATCGAAATACCGCCGATTCCGCTATCATAAACAACTATATTTTTCACATTATAATGTATTCAAAAGGCTCTAAAATAATAATAGTAGTTGAAAATTGTTGCTAAAAAACAATTCTTGTGTTAAAATAACAAAGCGTAAAATCGTTAGTTTTAATAGATTCAAGGAGAATAAAATGCCAAACATTAAATCAGCAGAAAAAAGAGTATCAGTTATCCGCAAGAAAAAATTGCAGAACCAAATGATTCGTTCTAAAATGAACACAGCTGTCAAAAAATTTAATGCCGCTATCTCGAACAATGACGTTCAAACAGCGGAAAAATTATTGCCTTTGACGGCGTCCGAAATAGACGGAGCGGCAAAAGCTCACATCATTCACAAGAATGCCGCAAATCACAAAAAGGCTCAAATAGCTAAAGCTTTGTATCAACTTCAACACGGCATTATCGTAGTAAAAGTTGACGCTAAGACGCTTAAACAAGCGGAACAAAAAGCGGCTGCTCAGAAAAAAGCGGAAGAAAGCCAAGCAATAAGAGACGCAAGAACCTCAGCTCGTAAAGAAAAAGAGGCTGCGAAAGCTCCCGTTGCCAAGAAAAAAGCTCCCGCGAAAAAACCCGCAGCAACCGAAACAAAACCCGCAGCTAAAAAAACCGTAAAGAAAGCTCCGGTTGAAAAAGCTCCTGAAGAAGCGGAAGTTGCAGACGAAGTAAAATAAGCTAATTTTTAAGAATTAAAAAAAACGAAAAACGTTCTTTTATGAACGTTTTTTTATTTAAAATTCAGTTTGACAAATCGGTTTAAAAAAGCTACACTTAAATAAATTTTATAAAGGCGGTGCACAAAGGATATGAGATGCGTTTTTTGCGGATGCGAAGATTCAAAAGTTATTGACTCGCGTCCAACAGACGACGGAAAATCTATTCGCAGACGTAGAGAATGTATAGGCTGCGGCAAACGTTTTACAACGTTTGAAACCATAGAAACCACACCTTTAATCGTCGTAAAAAGCTCCGGCGTAAGACAGCAGTTTGATAAAAATAAAGTCAAAAACGGCATAATCAAAGCGTGCGAAAAAAGACCCGTGTCTATGTCGGAAATCGACAAGCTCGTGGACAGCGTGGAAAAACAACTGTATAATTCTCTCGACCAGGAAATTTCGTCTAAAAAAATAGGCGAATTCGTTATGAACGGATTAAAAGACATCGATGAAGTCGCTTACATTCGTTTCGCTTCCGTTTACCGCCAATTCAAAGACAGCGCGACTTTCTTTGAAGAAATGAGCAAACTTTTTGAAAAGAAAAAATGATAGAAAAAATACTTTTGGAAAATTATTATAAATATCCTCTTATGCAAGCGCAGGATTTTTTTAAGCTTTTGTACCAAGGCGAATTCGGCGGAGCGCACGCTTGCGCTGATTCGCAAAAAAGTATACTTTCTCAAATAAAAAACGAGTTAAAGCATATCGAAACGACAACGACGTCAAGCAGTCTAATAGATAACATTTCCGCAAACCAGCTAAGAGTAAATCTGCCCGTTTTTTATTCGAAAAATCTTAATCTCGATACACTTTCCGAGATGTTTTTAATTTCCGCAAAAACGTCTATTGGCACGATGGAAAATCTGACAAAAAAAATTTTCATTTTCGAAACGCTCGTTAAAAACAAGCAAATACTTTTGCCGTATGTTTCCGTAAAATCAGCGGCAATAAAATATCTAACGGACGCAAAACCGATCAGTCATTCCATTACGTATAAACTCAATTACAATCCGCATTACCGAGTGGTAAGACGCGATTTTTTTGATATGTTCCCCGTTATTGACCGCATTAACGCGATTTCACGTAAAAAAATAATCACCATAGCGATAGAAGGCAATAGCGGAAGCGGAAAAACTTATTATGCCGAAGCGTTAAGAAAATATTATGCCGATAAATGTAACGTGTTTCACGCCGACGACTTTTTTTTGCCCGCAAATATGCGTACGAGCGTGCGACTTAGCCAAATCGGCGGCAATATTCATTACGAAAGGCTTTATAAACTTTTGGAAGATATTTCGAAAGGTAAAAGCGTAAATTACAAAAAATATAATTGTGAAACCGACACTTATACCGACGAATCCGCCCAGCCCGGACAGATAAACATTATCGAAGGCGTATACAGCGCAAGCAATGGTCTTGCGGAAAAATACGATATAATAGTGAAATTATGCGCAAACTGCGTCACTCAGCAAAAACGACTTCTTTCCCGAAGCGGGGAAGACATTTTGAAAAAATATAAGGGAATATGGCTGCCGTTGGAAAATAAATATTTCGAAAATAATAATTTCCCGAATGCGATAACCATACATACAGACGACAAAGATATACACTCTCAAGATTTTTAATTCTCGGTTTTTCAAAAGCAAAATAACAAAATAAAATGAAATTTTTTTGCTTAAATCAATGAAAATAAATTGAAAATGATTGAAAAAATATAAGAAAAAACTGCAACAAAAAAGAGCGGAAATACCGCTCTTTTTTTTATTTCTCATAGTTAAAATTGTTTTGTTTTTATAATAAATCTTTAATCGGGTTCAAATATTTATCGACTTTTTTCTTAATATCGTCGGGTATTTTGCGGGGTACCGGGAAAACGTAACTGTTAATGTATCGATCGGAGAATTTTTCCAAAAACTCGCCTGTTGATTTTAGAGCGTCGCTGCTTAGATAAAACATTGTGTCGTTACGGTCGTGAATATGGTTGCAGCCGGGCGCGCCGTCTCTCATAAAGTTTACGCCCGGGATACCTTTATCAGCAAAAGGAATGGCGTCCGATGAATATATATCCGATTTTACCTGAATTGCGTGACCAAGCTCTTTTGTCATATAATCGATAGCGTGAGTAAGACTTTCCTCTGCGGTAACCACGATTCTTTCGGTTCCGAGCACGGGCGCTCCAACGTCAACATTTATGCAAAAAACAATTTTACTGAGCTCTTGTTCATGCGCCGCGACGTATGCTTTACTGCCGAGCAATCCTCTTTCTTCGCATCCCGTCCAGATAAAACGCAAAGTTCTGCGGGGTTTAACTTTCGTATAATGCCTGTACATTTCCATAAGCAGGACGCTGCCGCTTCCGTTATCATATACGCCTTTGCTAAAATTAACGCTGTCGTAATGCGCTGTGAAAACGATTACTTCATCAAGTTCGCCTTTGATTTCAGCTACTACGTTTCTGCTTTTTGTTTTAAACTCGTCTTGTTCTATTTTGATAGTAATATTTTTCGGTTTTTGTTTTACAAGTTTCATAGCGTCCGCCGCGCGCATATTTACACCAGGCAGAGTTTTGTAGTCTTTCAAAGGCTGACGAAGCTCTCTCGTCATAAGGTCGCTGTTTGATTTTTTATCCAAAACGTCGCCGCCAAAAGTAATAAATCCGACGCATCCCGTGTCTGCCAGCGATTTATATGTAGCGAGCGACATATAGCTGTTTGTAAGCACGATTTTGCCTTTCGCCTCAAATTTCGCGATATCGTTGTCGGTGAAATACTCCATATAATAAAACGGCGCTGTAAGACCGTCCTTAGCGGTGTTTCCGCTGTTTCCGTATGCGACGACTTCGTATTCAACTCCGTCGGCAAACAGTTTCTGCGTTTTAATAGTTTGAGAATTAACGTCAAATTCTTCGATAGTAGCTTGACCGCCTATTGATTTAATTTCGTCAACCAAAATATTAGCGGCCTGTAATTCTTCATTAGTTCCGCCCATGCGTGTAAAGCCTATTTTTTTCAAAAGTGAAAAAGCCCTTTTTGCGTCCATAAATAAACCCCCTAAAAAGTGTCAAATAGACCTTATCACAAATCATTTTCATTGTCAATTTACCTATTGAAATTAACTAAAATTTAAGTTAATATATATACGGAGGTAGTATAAAAAAATGAAAAAGAAATATATAATAACGATTGCCGTTGTGCTTTGCATAGCCATAGTCTGGACTGCGCTGGCCGTCATTCCGCGAAAAGCCGCTACGGCTGACAACGTTTTTGTAATCGAAACCAATACAAGACCTTTACTCATCGCGCACGGCGGCGGAAACCGCGAGTTTCCCGATAATACTTTAGAAGCCTGTTACAACGCTTACAGCGTGGACGAAAACGTAATGCTGGAAATGGACGTTTCTATCACCAAAGACGGCGTTGTGATTATGTCCCACGATACGACGCTTGATTACCGCACAAACGCGAGCGGCAATATTTCGGATTGGAACTATACCGACTTGATTACGCAGCGGGTTGATTTTTCATATCTTAATAAAAAAGAGAACGGGATTGTCGTCGAATATATTAAGTACGCCGACTATCTCGGACGCGAGGTCACACCTACGGACGTGCCTTATCCTGACGGTGTCACGCCCCGCGACACGGAAGTGTTTTTAGCTACGACATTGCGTGAAGTCTTGACTTGTTTTCCAAATAACACAGTCAATGTTGAGATAAAGCAAAGCGGCGAAATCGGCATTACCGCACTGCACGCTGTTATCGATTTACTAGAGGAATTTGACGCTTTTGACCGCGTCGTTTTGGCTTCGTTCCACAAAGAAATTTACGAGGAAATGAAAAATATTATGACCGATTCTCCCGAAATTATGTGTTCACCTGAAACGGCGGGTGTGGCGGAAATTCTGGTCACAGGATGGTTTGGTTTGGATTTATTTTATGATGAACCCGTAACAGTGCTTCAAGTGCCGATGAAACAATCTTTCATTAACGTCGCTACAAAAAGCTTTGTTAATACTGCGCACAGACATAATATCGCCGTGCATTTTTGGACAATCGACAATGAAGAAGATATGCGGCATCTTATCGAAATAGGCGCGGACGGAATTATGACGAACCTCCCGCATTTATTAAAAGAAGTATATGACGACGTTTTCGGGTAAAAAAAGTCTTTTAAAAAATTTCAAACCTATACGCATTTTTTCTATAAAACTTTATAATGGCTAAATAAAAAAGGTATCTCATAAACGAGATACCTTTTAATTTTTTTGTAAAATATTTTGTAAAGCGTGGTTAATAAAATACCGTTTGATTTTTGCCTTGATGTTTCGCGCTGTACATTTTAAAATCTACCGATCTCAAAAACTCCTCAGCTTCGTCGCCTATTTTGTATTTTGCGATTCCGCAACTTACGGTAATTTTTTTATCGGTGTCGGGAATAAATAATTTTGATTCGACGCGTTTTCTTATTTTTTCAGCAACCGCAAAAACTTCTTCCGCGTTTTTGTTTTTAAATAGTACGACAAATTCTTCGCCGCCGTATCTTGCGCATACTCCCTCTTTGCCAATCTCGGAATCAATCATTTGAGCGACTTCATACAAAATATCGTTACCCACAGTATGCCCGTATTCGTCGTTTACCGTTTTGAAATCGTCTATATCGTACATCAATAAAAACAGTTCGGAATTTTCATTTGCTTCAGCCACAGCGCGGATTAGCTCGCTTGCTATATATCTATGATTATAAATTTCTGTTAGATCGTCCGTAATAAGCTCGTGATTAAGTCTTTCATTCGTTATTCTTAGTTGCTTATGTTCTCTATAATAGCCTGTTATGATAATACGCAAAAAAATGTATATTATTAACGATGCAATTAAAAAGTTTATAACTATAGCCGTTACGCTAGTGGTGGTTTCGTTAATAAATACGATTCTTGGAAAAGCCAACGACAAAAACATCATTGAAACGTATTCGGCAAACAATATTAGGATTAAATACATAAGGTTTTTTTTCACTACGACAGTAAGGAAAAAAATTCCGAATATAAATAAAAACAAGCCGCCGCCTTTTACTCCCGCCGAGCAAAGAAATACAGCGGGAATGATTATAAAGCAAATGATTACTGTAGCAATGAGCCCGTACGTATAATTATACTTAGAAAAAAAATGATATGTAGCCGATAACGAAATGAAACATGTAAATACAATAGTAATAATTTTGTAAGTTTGAAAATTTACAGCGTTAAGCACTACATACAAAAGCGATGCGGAAAAAAACAGCGCAAGCAAACATATCAGATAATACAATCTGATGTTCATTGGCGCGGTAGGCGAAAATCTTTTTTTCCATCCATCGACAAATCGGTTTTGTCTAAACTGTTTCATCATACACCACAACATTTTAGCATAGCTATTAGAGTAATGCAAGGCTTTTTATTTTTAAAGATTGATCGCGAAAATTAATGTATTGATTTTCTTTTTATACCTATTTGGGTGGACTAAATTTTCTGTTGTTGGAAATAATGCGGGTAAACGATAGAAGAGATTGAAAAAAATTAGGTTTTCTGGACAAAGTTTACAAAATTTCATAATTTCTTTCCGCTTTAAATTCGCGAATGGGATTTAAAAATAAGATTTATAATAAGACAATTCGACAAAAATCTACTTGAAAGAAATGTATTAAAAGAAAAAAAGACTTGAATTAACATTCAAGTCTTTTAATGGATGCGGCAGCTTCTTATCTTTCCGGGCCGTGTCCAGCCAAGTATTGTCAGCGTTGAGAAGCTTAACTTCTGTGTTCGGGATGGGAACAGGTGGGACCTTCTCGCTATAACCACCGCAATGGTTATTATTCGCTGGGATTAAACCCTGCGTAATAGTCGTTTTTGGTTAACGAAACATTGGCAACTGCATATAAGAAAATAAAGAAAGCTTTTTGAGTATCTTGTATAAGGTCTATAAGTCACATAAAAATGTGATCAAGCCCTCGACCTATTAGTATCAGTCAGCTACACGTATTACTACGCTTCCACCTCTGACCTATCAACCTTGTTGTCTACAAGGGGTCTTACTATCTTATGATATGGGATATCTTATCTCAAGGTGGGTTTCCCGCTTAGATGCTTTCAGCGGTTATCCCGTCCGTACTTCGCTACTCAGCCATGCCGCTGGCGCGACAACTGATGCACAATTGGTACGTCCATCCCGGTCCTCTCGTACTAAGGACAGATCCTTTCAAATATCCTACGCCCACGATGGATAGGGACCGAACTGTCTCACGACGTTCTGAACCCAGCTCGCGTGCCACTTTAATCGGCGAACAGCCGAACCCTTGGGACCTACTACAGCCCCAGGATGTGACGAGCCGACATCGAGGTGCCAAACTCCCCCGTCGATGTGAACTCTTGGGGGGAATCAGCCTGTTATCCCCGAGGTAACTTTTGTCCGTTAAGCGACGGCAATTCCATTCTCTACCGCCTGATCACTAAGCCCTGCTTTCGCATCTGCTCGACATGTCTGTCTCGCAGTCAAGCTCCCTTCTGCCTTTACACTCTTCGAATGATTTCCAACCATTCTGAGGGAACCTTTGGGCGCCTCCGTTACATTTTTGGAGGCGACCGCCCCAGTCAAACTGCCCACCTGACACTGTTCGGCACCCGGATTACGGCGCGCCGTTAGAATCTCAGCAATAAAAGGGTGGTATCCCAAGGTTGACTCCGCGCAAGCTGACGCCTGCGTTTCACAGTCTCCCACCTATCCTGTACATTCATTGCCGAAACTCAATATCAAGTTACAGTAAAGCTCTACGGGGTCTTTCCGTCCAGTCGCGGGTTAATAAGCATCTTCACTTATACTACAATTTCGCCGGGTCTTTTGTTGAGACAGTTCCCAAATCGTTACGCCATTCGTGCGGGTCAGAATTTACCTGACAAGGAATTTCGCTACCTTAGGATCGTTATAGTTACGACCGCCGTTCACTGGGGCTTAAGTTCACTGCTTCGATTGCTCTAACAGCTCCCCTTAACCTTCCAGCACTGGGCAGGCGTCAGCTCCTATACATCATCTTGCGATTTTGCAGAAACCTGTGTTTTTGATAAACAGTCGCTTGGGACTTTTCACTGCGGCCACTTGCGTGGCACCTCTTCTCCCGAAGTTACGAGGTCATTTTGCCGAGTTCCTTAACAAAAGTTATCCCGATCATCTTATGATTCTCTCATCGTCTACCTGTGTCGGATTGCGGTACGGGTACCACCGTTCTCCCTAGCAACTTTTCTCGCCAGCATGGATTCATCAGCTTCCGCTACTATAATTCACTCCCCGCAGCACTCTGCCTTAATGTGGCGCGTACTTTACTACGCCACAGCCTCGTGCAACGGCCCCGCTTTACCATCCGCGTGGGTCTGACTATCCTTCTGTGTCATTGCTTCGGTTTTAACGTCTGGTGGCAGTGCAGGAATATCTGCCTGCTGTCCATCATCTACGGCTTTCGCCCTCGACTTAGGCCCCGACTTACCCTGAGCGGACGAACCTTCCCCAGGAAACCTTAGACTTTCGATGGTGGAGATTCTCACTCCACTTTCGCTACTTATACCGGCATTCTCTCTTGTATGCACTCCACCGCCCCTTTCGATACGGCTTCTGCGCGCATACATTGCTCCTCTACCACTTGTATTACTACAAATCCTAAGCTTCGGTGTCAGGTTTTAGCCCCGGTAATCTTCGGCGCGTTGCCACTCGACCAGTGAGCTATTACGCACTCTTTGAATGAGTGGCTGCTTCTAAGCCAACATCCTGGTTGTTTTAGCAACAATACATCCTTCTCCACTTAACCTGAACTTAGGGACCTTAGCTGTAGGTCTGGGCTGTTTCCCTTTCGACAATGAAACTTATCTCCCACTGTCTGACTCCCAGATAACAAGTAATTGACATTCGACAGTTTGTGAAGGTTCGGTAATCCGTGAAGACCCCTATCCTAAACAGTGCTCTACCTTCAATACTCTATAATCTGAGGCTAGCCCTAAAGCTATTTCGAGGAGAACCAGCTATATCCGAGTTCGTTTGGAATTTCTCCGCTAACCACAGTTCATCACCGACTATTTCAACAGGCGTGTGTTCGGTCCTCCACAGTGTTTTACCACTGCTTCAACCTGACCATGGTTAGGTCACTCGGTTTCGGGTCTACGAAATGCAACTAATTCGCTCTATTCAAACTCGCTTTCGCTTCGGCTCCGGTACTTAATACCTTAACCTTGCTGCACATCGTAACTCGCCGGTCCGTTCTACAAAAAGTACGAGATCACACGTTAAGTCGTGCTCTCTCTGTTTGTAAGCATATGGTTTCAGATTCTATTTCACTCCCCTCCCGGGGTTCTTTTCACCTTTCCCTCACGGTACTATACTCTATCGGTCATTTGGTCGTATTTAGCCTTAGGAGATGGTCCTCCTATATTCCCACCGGATTTCTCGTGTCCTGTGGTACTCTGGAACTCCGCCACTTGAATTGAATGTCGCTTACG
>JAQUSX010000012.1 GCA_028710055.1 Clostridia bacterium
ATCGTCTACCGAAAAAACGGTGCAGCGGGTATCGGTGTAATCGCAAAACGGCTTTATATCAAAATCTGTTTTGCCGTAGATGATAATCTTGTCGGCGTTTATTTTTCGGTTAAACGCAATCAGCTCGGCAAAGTTTTGCTTATTCAGCGGAGTAAATTTGAACCACACGCAAACAAGCAGTTTTTTTTCGGCTTTACTTGCGATAAATCCGTTTTTTACAAAAAAAGTCTCGTAGCCTTTTGAGCTGAAAATATCGGCAACAATTTCCGTTCCGCCGTTAATGGATAAATACAACTCTAATTTTTCCAAAAGATCTTTTCTTTTTTTAGAGTAGTATTTTTTTGTTTTAAAAGGCAAGAGTTTATATAAAATAACGCAAAAGCATAATGTAATTCCGCCCGCGCAGACCGCGGAAATCCATGCGACTTTTACAAAATAATAAAGCCACACAAAACTTACCATAAAGACTGCAAGACCTATTAAAAGTACGTTAAAAAACTTTGCCATAATACCAAAGTGTTGACTAAATTAAAATTTTTAAACAGAGTAAATGGACTTGAAAGGAATATTCGTTTAGTGTATAATACCCATAAATGAAAGTAGGCGTGTTTGGCGGTACATTTTCACCGCCGCATATAACCCATATCGAAATGGCTGAGCAAGCGGTAACGCAGCTTCTATTGGACAAACTTTTTATTTTGCCTAACGGTATTCCGCCGCATAAGTATTGCCGTGAAAACAAACTCGATAGACTTAATATGGCAAAACTGGCGTTCGACGGATTGCCTAATACGGTAATAGATACTTATGAGATTGATAAACAAGGCGAAAGTTACACTTACCAGACTTTGCTCCGTTTTAAAGATATTTACCCAAATGACGACATATATCTCATTATCGGGGGCGACAGCCTAAGGGATTTTGAAACGTGGAAAAACCCCGACAAAATCGCGGATTTAGCCAGTATCGCCGTTTGTCAAAGAAAAGGCAACGATTATGAAAACGACAAAGCCGACGCGGAAAAACGTTTTAACGCAAAGATAGTGGAAGTAAAAATAACGCAGAGCGAAATATCGTCCACAAAAATAAGAGTAGATTATCAGTTTGGTATAGATTGCAGCGACAGAGTGCCTAAACAAGTGGACGAATATATCGTTAATCGCGGACTGTATTCATATTACGGCGACTATGTGGAAAAACTCAAACAAATGTTAAAACCGTCGCGATTTAAGCATACTTATTACACCACCCTTACGGGCGAAATGCTGCCTAGTAAATGCGATAAAGATAAAGTTTTCTTAGCGTGTTTGCTGCACGACTGCGCAAAAAATATGTCGCCGTCGGAGTACTCAAAATACGGATTTACGCCCGATAAAAATATGCCAGAGGGTATATTGCACGCTCCGCTGGGGGCATTAGTCGCCGAAAAAGAGTTCGGCATTACCGATAGTGAAATACTTGACGCAATACGTTATCACACAACCGCAAGACCTAATATGACCGAGCTTGATATGGTTGTTTATACCGCCGACAAAATAGAGGAATCGCGCCCGTACCCCGTTAAGCACCTTTACGCAGATAATTTGGAAGAAACTTTTACAAACTGCCTGCTTGAAGCTGCGGAATACGTTTCAAAAAGACTAAGTATGACAAGTTACTACGGTCTTACCAAACAGGCGATAGATTTTTACTTGAATAAAAGGAGAAACAAATGAACGACAAAGTAAAATTGATTTGCAAAACACTCAGCGACAAAAAAGCGGTGGACATCAAAGTAGTCCAAGTAAAAGAGATATCTTCGCTTGCGGATTATTTTGTAATATGTTCAGGCAAAAACGCGCCCCAAGTAAAGGCGTTGTATGATAACCTTGATGAAACGCTCAGTAAACAAGGCATCGAACCGCGCCGTCAGGAAGGCAGCAGCGAAGGAAAATGGATTGCTATTGATTACGGCGACGTACTCGTGCATATTTTTCACAGCGATACGAGAGAGTTTTATCAGCTTGACAAACTGTGGTCGAACGGCATGAATGTCGTAGATTATAAGGAATAAAATTAGTTTATAAAAAGCAAAGTTATTTCTTGTTTTATAAGTTATTAAAAACGTAAAGAAAAACGCGGCAGTTTCGCCGCGTTTTATTTTTTTACCAAAATCGTTTTCATGTATCTAACATTAAAATCACGTTTGAACGTAAAAAATTTTTTTTAAAATTCGTCAATATTTATTAACTAAAAAATATCGTCGTTTCGGTTTGAAACCATATCGAATTTTCTGACAAACAGCCACGCTGTCATAAAGATACCAGCGATACCGACTAAAACATAAATAAGCCGTTCAAGCCAAATCATACTTCCCGTAATCCAGCCAACAAAGTTGAAATCGAAAATTCCGACCAAAAGCCAGTTGAGCGCGCCGATAATTATAAGAATAAGAGCGATAATAGACACAACGTTAAAGCCTCTTTTCACAACAAAAATCCTCCTTGATTTATTTACTAATAGTTTGGCGAAAATTTATATTATTATGTGTTGTTGCCAAGACCGTAAATATGTGAGATAATTTTTTTATGAACAATACCACAAAAATCATATGCTTTAATGCCGTTATCGCAGCTTTGTATATAGCTTTGACAATGGCTCTCGCTCCAATAAGTTACGGAGCTATACAATTACGCGTGGCAGAGAGTTTGACCATTTTGCCCGCAGTTTTGCCGTTTTCAGTTTTAGGACTGTTTATCGGCTGCGCAATCTCAAACAGTATTTCAATGTTCGGCATATACGACGTTATTTTCGGAAGCCTAATAACTTTATTGGCGGGATTCCTTACTTCAAAATTAAAGAACAAATGGCTCGCGCCTTTGCCGCCCATTGTTTTGAACGCTTTTGGATTGCCGCTTATCTGGTATTTAATCGGGTCGGAAACTGTTTATTGGATAAACGTTTTTAGCATATTCGTCAGTCAAACGATAATATTGTATTTACTTGGCGTGCCTTTGCTTATTTTAATAAAAAAAACCGTGGCTAAAAAATTTTTTGCAGATTATTTAGACGACCGCTCCTAGTAATGGGGCGGTTATTTTTCTAATATCTTACGAATATAGTCGTCGGGCGGAGACTCTGTGTAAACGACGTAAGGCAAAGTGCCGTCCATAGGATAAATTTTTACCGTGACGTATCGAGTCATGTCGTCGTAAACCGCGCAGTCGATTAATACGGTGTCCACGTAATTTTCCGCTTTTATGGTCAAAGTTACGTGAAACCACTCGTATTGCGCTACCGCGTTACGGGATAAGGGTATAAGCAAAGTTTTACCTTGCTTGTCGGTGACAAATTTTTGTCCTGTCTCTACTACCGTAACCGTTGCGTTCTCTACGGGGCGCCCATCGAGATTTATTACCGTTACGCAAAGCAAGGTATTGTTTTTATCGTTATAAACCCCTCTGGAATTGTCTAGCGCAAAAAGTGTAGCCACAATAATACATAACAAAAATATCGGTATGATAACGCGAAAAAAAGCCGAGTCGTTTTTCATAATTTAATTTTATTCTTATGAGTTGTCCATTATTAGTCATTAGAGTGGTTTAAGTACAAAAAATATTGTAATCTTAGTTTGAATATGGTATAATACCTATGTAATAATTAATATAAAAATTATTATCTTACATTTATAGAGGTGCGATATGGAAAATCTGCTTATGCAATTTTTATGGGGTTATCAGCTCTCAATGGGAGACAGCTTTGTAAGACTGTTCACCGAAATGACGCCGATAGTTATCGTATTGTTTATTTTGGGAATACTGTTTTGTTTTGTGGAACTATTCGTTCCCGGTTTCGGCGTTTTCGGTATATCGGGTATTATATTGCTCATAGTAGCGATAGTACTTAGAATGATTGGCGGCGGCGACATTTTTATGTTCGTCTATATGTTTTTAATTTCGCTCATTATCATTGGCATAATGTTCGCGATAATAACGCATTCGGCAAAAAAAGGATTTTTATCGAAAACAAAAATCTTTGACATCGGCACGTCGGTTCCCACAGGTCACACAGAGGGCACAAAAGATTTTTCTTCACTTATGGGAGCGCAAGGAACGGCTTTGACTTTTTTGCATCCCGTTGGAAGAGCCGATTTTGGCGGACAAGTGGAAGACGTAATTGCGGAAGACGAAATAATTGATGCAGGCGAAGAAATAGTCGTGGTAAGAATAGAAGGACAAAAAATAATGGTGGCAAAACTTAAAGATAAACATAAAAAAGGAGAAAATAAATGACGAATTTAATATTTAATATGCTGCAATTCGCAACTGCAAGCGGTTTGGAAAGCTGGTTGGTAGCGTTATTGGTAATTGTTGGCATACTAGTGCTTTTGCTTTTACTCTTTGTTCCTTTGGGAACATGGTTCAGAGCCTTAATAAGCAAAGCGCATGTTAGTATGGCGCAGCTTATCGGTATGAAACTGAGAAAAATCAGATTCAAAATGATTGTTGAAGCGTATATCAGAGCAAAAAAAGCGGGTTTGGAAATACACGTTGACGAACTTGAAACCCACATCATGGCAGGCGGTAACGTGCTTAATATCGTAGACGCTTTGATTTCTGCGCATAGCGCGAATATAGAACTGACTCTTCAAACGGCAAAAGCAATCGACCTTGCAGGACGTGATGTATTGAACGCCGTAAAAGTATCGGTTAACCCGAAAGTTATCGAAACACCTATTATCTCGGCTATCGCAAAAGACGGTATCGAACTGAGAGCGAAAGCAAGAGTAACGGTAAGAGCTAATATCGGCAGACTTGTCGGCGGCGCAGGCGAAGAAACCATTATTGCGCGTGTCGGCGAAGGTATCGTTACAACAGTCGGTTCGGCGGAAACTCATAAACAAGTATTGGAAAATCCCGATATGATTTCCAAAACAGTTTTGAAAAAAGGTTTGGATTCAGGTACGGCTTTTGAAATTTTGTCGATAGATATCGCGGATATCGACGTAGGCAGAAATATCGGCGCGCAACTGCAGATGGACCAAGCGGAAGCCGACAAACGTATCGCGCAAGCAAAAGCGGAAGAACGCAGAGCGATGGCTGTGGCGCACGAGCAGGAAATGAAAGCTCAAACGCAAGAAATGCGCGCGAAAGTAGTTGAAGCGGAATCCGAAGTGCCCAAAGCTATGGCTGACGCGTTCAGAAGCGGCAGATTAGGCGTTATGGATTATTACAGAATGGAAAACGTCCAAGCCGACACAGCTATGCGTCAAGCTATCTCAGGCGGAAGAAAGGAAGATAAAAAATAATGGGTGAAGATTTTGGCATATTTGTGCCGATAATAATATTCGCTATAATTTCTATTTTGGCGTCGGTAGGCTCCGCCGCGGCAAGAAAAAAACAAGCCGAAGCTAAACACGCGGACCAAGCCCGAAGGATAAATAAGGTAAAAACCGAAACGGCAAGCCGTCCCACCAGACCCGAAAATAAGTCCTACAATACTTATGAGGTCGATACTTCCCGTGTGGCAAAACCAACAATAAACTTGGGAGAAGACAAAGACTTAGCGGGGCATGCGATTGGAGAAGCCGAAGCGATAGAACCTATCGTAGGAAGTTTGGGCGAAGTAAAAACGGAAGGATGTTTTGAACACGCATCGTTTAGATATATCTTAAGCGATAAACCCGCAGGCGAAGTCGAATCCTCATTTGACTATAACAAAGTAGCGGCGGCGATAGTGTTTGGCAGCGTTTTTTCCGAGCCTGTCGGAAACAAAGATACAAAATATTAAAAAAAAGTTAATTTTGGACTAAACAAAATTTAGAAATTTAACTGAGTTAATCAAAATGTAAAACCCCTGATTTTTTCGGGGGTTTTTATTTTGCGGTGAGTATTTTAAATTATTCAAAACATCTGCTTATTTGTCCTAAGGGTTGCAGGGTTATCGAATGTCTTTATATTTTATTTTATAATTTTTTAACAGCCTGCAATTTTAAATAGCTATCGTCTATGCCAAGCGTCGCAATTCATTAAAAATTATAACAATTTGTAGACTACCGTTTCATAAGGGCGCAACACGCATTCGGTGAGTTCTTTCGGGCTGTCGGGGTAATTGGATATTATTAGCTCGGTTTTGTTAGCTGCGACGGGGGAAACGAATTTGTAATTTCGTTTAGTAAAATTCGCCGCCAAAAGGATTTTTTGCCCCTCATACTCTTTTGTGTAACAATAGAGTTTGTTGCCGCCAGTTTTTATTAGCTCGTATTTTCCAAAAATCATCGCTTTATTTTCTTTTCTTATTTTGAGTAATCTTTTGTAAAAATTCAAAACGCTGTCGGGGTCATTTTTTTCATTTTCGACGTTTATCTCGGGGTAAGCGGGGTTGACTTTCAGCCAAGTTTTTGGATTAACCGAAAATCCCGCTTGCGGAGAATTGTTCCATTGCATTGGCGTGCGGGCGTTGTCACGGCTTGCGTAGGCAATGTTTTTCATAGTTTTTTTGACGCCGAAAATCTTTCTCATAAGGTTGTAGCTTCTTTTCGCCTCAACGTCCTGATAATCGTCTATATTAGTCATTCTAATACTTGTCATTCCGATTTCTTGTCCTTGATAAATAAACGGAGTTCCCGATAAGCACATTTGGACGGTGGCGAGCATTTTTGCCCCCAAAACACGGTACTGCGGTTCGTCTGAGCAATATCTGCCTACGATACGGGCCTGGTCGTGATTTTCAAAATACGTAGCGTTCCACGCTTTGCCGTAAAGTCCAGTCTGCCAGCGTTCGTGAGCTTTTTTGAGTTTTTTTATGCTGAATTTTCGCACTAGCTGTTTTACGCCGAAATAGTTGTCAGCGTCCATATGGTCGAACGCAAAAACGGTGTTCAGCACTTGATTGTCTTCGCTTATATATCGCAAAGCTCTCGGCACATTAATCATAACGCTTTCACCGACTGTAAAAGTATCGTATTTACTCAATACGTCGGTTTTCAGCTCTTTGAGTATATTAAACATATTTTTGTTGTCTATATAATGCTCGCTTCCTGTAAGAAAAGAGCTTTTTCCGTCGGGCAGCCCCGGAGTTTTATCCAAAATAGTTATCACGTCGCAGCGGAAGCCGTCCACGCCTTTATCAAGCCAAAATTTCAAAATATCTTTAATTTCTTGCAGTACTTTCGGGTTTTGATAATTAAGGTCGGGCTGGTTAACGTCAAACAAGTGCAGATACCATTCGTCAGTTGTTTCGTCGTATTTCCAAGCTGAACCGATAAAAAATGAAGTCCAATTGTTCGGCGGTTTTTTGCCGCTTTTTCCCGTGCCTTTTCTCCAAAAGTAATAATCGCGGTAAGGATTATCAACGCTTTTGCGGCTTTCGGTAAACCACTTATGCTGCGAGCTTGTGTGATTTATGACCAAATCCATAATACATTTCAGTCCGCGTTTGTGCATTTCAGATAGCAGTCTGTCAAAGTCTTCCATAGTGCCGTATTCGGGGTTTATAGCCACGTAATCGGAGATATCGTAACCAAAATCCGCGTTCGGGCTTTGGTATAACGGGGAAAACCAAATCGCGTTTACGCCTAGCGAAGCGATATAATCGAGTTTGCTAATTATACCGTTAATATCGCCGATTCCGTCGCCGTTGCTGTCGCAAAAGCTGCGCGGATAAATCTGATATATCGACATATTTTTATAATCCATATTTTTTTCCTCCAGTATTTTCGTCTTAATTTTAACATAAATATTTGCGCGTTTCAACCCGATTGAAATTCTTTTGTTATTTTATATTAGCTTGCAAGCAAAATATATATGTGTTAAAATATACCAAAGATTTATCAAATTTTTTTATCGGAGGCAAGCCTTATGGATTACCAAAGCGCATACGATCTTTGGCTAAACAACGTTATGGATAAAGAAGTTATTGAACAATTAAAATCAATGTCTAAAAATCCAATTAGGAAACAAATGTGTTTTGCCAAAGATCTAGAATTTGGCACGGCGGGAATCCGCGCGGAAATGGATGCGGGGACAGACCGACTGAATATTTATACCGTTGCGCGCGCGACGCAGGGCGTGGCTAATTACGTAAAATCGTGTTACGGCGAATGCGTGACGATTTCTTACGACAGCAGAAATAATTCCGAATTATTCGCAAAAATAACCGCTTCGGTTTTCGCCGAAAACGGTTTAAAAGTTTATATAACCGGAAAAGTGCAGCCGACAGCGATAGTGTCTTATATGACAAGACATTATAACGCTGAGTGCGGCGTAATGATCACCGCTTCACATAATACCAAAGAGTATAACGGATACAAGGTATACGGCAAAGACGGCTTCCAAATAACCGAAGACGCCGCGATGAAAATAACCGAAGAAATAGAAAAAGTTAATCTTTTCGACGTAAAATATCTCAGTTTTGACGAATATTTGAAGTCAGGTCAAATCTCGTATATGAACGGCGCGGTTATGCGTTCGTATATGAACGCGGTTATGGCTCAAAGCGTAGGCAGCGCGGAAGGATTATCGGTTGTATATACTCCGCTCAACGGCGCGGGACACAGAATAGTACCCGAAATTTTGGAACGGATAGGCGCAAAAGTCATCAAGGTGGTGGAACAATCATTTCCCAACGGTAATTTTACCACTTGTCCTGTCCCAAACCCCGAAAAACCCGAAGCTCTTACGCTCGGTCTAAGGTACGCTGAAACGCAAAAAGCAGACTTATTGCTTGCCACCGACCCCGATTGCGACAGAGTGGGAGTAGCGGTAAGACATAATGACAAATACGTCAGACTTAGCGGAAACGAAATAGGAATACTTTTGACCGATTATTTACTTGCGACAAAACGCAATCACGGCGTTTTGCCCGTGGATCCCGTAGTTATAAAAACGATAGTTACCAGTTCGCTTACCGACAAAATCGTTGCCGATTACGGCGGAATAACGGTAAATTTATTGACGGGTTTTAAATATATCGGCGAATATATTACAAAAATGGAACGCGAAAAAACTCTTGACCGATTTATTCTCGGTTTTGAAGAAAGCTGCGGATATCTTAGCGGTTCGTACGTCAGAGATAAAGACGGCGTTAACGCTTGTATGCTCATAGCCGAAATGACTGCGGAATATCTTAGACACGGCATAACGCTCGTGGACAGAATAAACTTTATTTATAATAAATACGGCAGATATTGGCACAAACAGCAGACGTATTCTTTCGGCGGAGTGGACGGTTCGGCAAAACGCGTTGAGATAATGAAAAAACTACGCGAACACCATACCGAATCTATAGCGGGAATAAAAGTAACGTCAAAGCAGGATTTACTTGGTACCGATATGGAAGAGTTGCCCCGAGCGGATGTGTTGATATACAAACTTAGCAACAATGCGCAAATAATTTTGCGTCCGTCGGGAACTGAACCACTAATAAAAGCGTACATAACGGTCGTCGGAGATTCCGCTTACGCTAACTTAATAACGGATAAAATTATCGAAAGTCTAAACAATTTCTTTAATTAAATTGTGGGGAGAATAAAATAAAATGGCGAAAAAAATAATAGACGAATTATCGTTAGAGCAAAAAGCCCGTTTAGTGTCGGGAGTAGGAATGTGGTGGACAATGGGTTACGAACAGCCTCCAGTTCCTTCCGTACGTATGAATGACGGACCGCACGGACTTAGAGTTCAGGACGAAGAAGACGTAAGAAATATAAATCAAAGCAACATAGCCACTTGTTTTCCAACAGCCTGCGCGTCCGCGTGCAGTTGGGACGAAAATTTGCTTTACCAAATGGGCGAGGCAATAGCCGAAGAAGCGTTGGCGGAAAAAGTATCTACGGTGCTTGGTCCCGGCGTGAATATAAAACGCAGAGATCGGAAGAGCGTCGTG
>JAQUSX010000013.1 GCA_028710055.1 Clostridia bacterium
TTACGAGGAAGTACCCCCGACCGCAACGGCAAAAATCATTGAAGACGCTAAAAAACGCGCGGCGGAAGCTGAATAAATTTAAAACTAATCAATATTTTAAAAGCGTTTCCTTTTTGGAAACGCTTTTTTTATATTTAAAGAGTATTGAATTATTGAGAAGATTTTTATTTGACATTATAACTTTGTAATTCATAAATTTTTAAAATTTAGTTTCTAATTTTATTTAATTTAAATTTTTTTTAGTTTTGACATATTATCCGTCTTAAAAAACAGCTTGCTTTTTTGGCGATATATTATATAATAAAAGAAGCGGTATTTTTTGATTTTCCGCCGTAAAAAAGGGGAAAAAAATGAAAGTTCTTGTAACGGGCGGCACGGGTTATATTGGCAGTCACGTTGTCGTCGAGCTAATAAAACAAAATCACGAATGCGTTGTTCTCGATAATCTTTCTAATAGTAATGAAAGCGTACTTGACAGCGTTAAAAAAATCACAGGTATTCGCCCGACTTTTTACAAAGCCGATATGCTTGATAAGGCAGCATTGGGAAAGGTTTTTGAGCAGAATAAATTTGACGCTGTTATTCATATGGCGGGGTTTAAAGCTGTAGGCGAAAGCGTGGAAAAACCTTTGCTTTATTACCGAAACAACCTTGACAGCACCTTAAACCTTGCCCTTTGTATGAAAAAATACGGTTGCAAAAATTTGGTTTTTTCTTCTTCCGCAACCGTCTACGGCAAGCCCGAGTCTTCGCCAGTTAATGAAAGCGCGAAACTATCCTGCGCTAATCCTTACGGCTGGACGAAATTTATGAACGAACGCATATTGAGCGATATTTGCAATGCGGATAAAAGTATGAACGTCGCTCTGCTTAGATATTTCAATCCTATCGGCGCGCATGAAAGCGGTCTTATCGGCGAAAATCCTAACGATATTCCAAATAATCTCGCGCCCTACCTAATAAAAATCATAATGGGCGAGCTGCCGAAAATAAACGTTTTTGGAAACGATTACGACACTCCCGACGGCACGGGCGTACGCGATTATATTCACGTCGTTGATTTGGCGAAAGGACATATTGCGGCTCTTAATAAGCTTGCGACTAACTGCGGTTTGGTTATATATAATCTCGGCACGGGCAAGGGTTACAGCGTGCTGGAAGTAATAGACGCATTTTCACACGCATGGGGAAAACAAATACCGTACTCTTTTGCGCCGAGACGCGCGGGCGACGTTGATTTGTATTTTGCAGATCCGTCGAAAGCAAACCGCGAACTCGGTTTCAAATGCGAATATAATCTTGACGATATGGCGCGCGACAGCGTGAATTTTGCTTTGACTTTAAAAAAAGCCCGTCAAAAAAATCAATAAAATTTTCACTCGCATTATAGCAACTGTGTTTGATTCTCGATTGTATTTACAAGTGTGTTTTGCTTAATACAATTTAATAATATAATATCAAAATTTTCGGCAAAGAATTTTTTAATAAAGTTTACTTTAACGATTTTTTAAAGTCGTTTATTATAAGGATTTATTTTATGAGTGACAAAGTAAAAAAAGCGGTAATATTGGCGGCGGGCAGAGGCACTAGATTTTTGCCTTACACCAAAGCTATGCCTAAAGAAATGATAGCAATAGTGGACAGACCGTCGCTGGAAATAATAGTCGACGAAATCGTTGAAAGCGGCATTACGGATATACTTTTCGTAATCAGTCCCGAAAAACAAGCGATTGTAAAACATTTTTCCGTCGACCACGCTCTTGAAGAATTTTTGGAAGGTCGTGGAAAACTGAAAGAAAAGCAGATTGTTGAAAACATAACGAAACGAGCGAGATTCAGTTTCGTCTATCAGCAGGTAGCTACGGGCAGCGGAGCAGCCGTATTATTGGCGGAAAAATTTGCCGACGGCGAGCCTGTGGCGGTACTTAACGGCGACGACGCGATGTACACGAGCGGCAATACACCCGTGACAAAACAACTGTTGGACTGTTTTGACGCATTCGGCAAAACGGTTTTGGGAGTGCAGACAGTTACCAGAGAAGCTATCTCAAAATACGCTTCCTGCGACGTTGTCGAAAGTTACGGAAAAAATCATTTGATAAGGTCCGTTATTGAAAAACCGAAAACCGACGACCAAATAAAAAGTTTATTGGCGCCATTGGGTAGATACGTCATCAGCGGTGATTTTTACGATTATATACGCCGAACGCCTGTTGCGGCTAACGGTGAACTTCAATTCACCGACAGTTTAAAACTTCAAGCGGCGGAAAAAGGCATAATGGCGTATGATTTTGACGGAATTAGATACGACTTGGGAGACAAACTCGGGTATATGCAAGCGAGCGTAGAATACGGTATGAGACACCCCGAAATTGGGGCGAAATTTACCGAATATATAAAAAGTTTAAAAATAAATAAATAAATAAATCAAGGAGAGCAAAATGAGTTACACAAACAGAACGGAAATTCCTGAAAATTACAAATGGAATCTCGGCAATATCTTTAAAACGGTAAAAGACTGGGAGACGTCATTTGAAGCCGCTTCGAATCGAATAGGCGATTTTGATTGTTATAAGGGTAAACTTAATGAACCCAAAGTTATTTTGGAAATGATGAGAAAACTCGATTCTCTTTTGTTGGCTTTCGACCATCTCGAATGTTACGCATTTATGAATTACTGTGAAGACAGCAAAGATTCCGACGCTCAAACCCGTTACGGCAAGGTTTCATCTATGTTTTCTAAATTCGCGGAAAAAATAGCTTTTATCGACCCTGAAATGAGCAAACTTTCCGAAGGTGAATTTAATAAAATGATAGCCGATCCCGCATTTTCCGATTACACGGAAAGATTAAAAGATATGCGTGACGGCAAGGCTCATATCTTGTCTGAAAACGAAGAAAAGCTGATGGCTATGTGCGGCGATTTTGAAAGATTTTTCCAGGAGATTTTCAATCGTCTCGATAGCGGCGATATAGATTTCGGTTCTATTACCGTGGACGGAAAAGAAGTTAAGCTGACTCACGGATCATACGCGACCTGTCTTCAAAACCGCAACCAAAGCGTTAGAAAAGCCGCTTTTGAGCGTTATTACAAAGGATTTATCGATTTAATCAATACTATTTCGGCGGTATATGAAGGAAGCGTAAAAAAAGATATTTTCAATGCGAAAGCGAGAAACTTTGGCAGCGCAATGGAAGCCGCGTTATTTAATGAAAAAGTGGACAAAGTCGTCTATGATAATTTGATTAAAAGCGTAAACGGCACTCTCGAGCCTTTGCACGAATACATCGGTCTGCGCAAAAAAGTATTGAAAGTAAAAGAGCTTAATATGTACGACTTGTCTGTTCCGATGATAGAAAACGCGGATTTGTCCTGCGACTTTGAAGAAGCGTTCCAGTATGTGCTGAAAGGATTAAAACCTCTCGGCGAGGATTATCAGGCGCTTCTTATTAAAGCAAAAGACGAAAGATGGATGGACGTTCATGAGACGCCTACAAAACGCAGCGGCGCATATTCGCTGGGCGTTTTCGGAATTCACCCGTACGTAATGCTCAACTATCAAAAAACCACACACGATATTTTTACGATAGCTCACGAACTTGGTCACAGTATGCACAGCTATTATTCAAGCAACACTCAACCTTATGCAAAAGCGGGATACAAAATTTTTGTGGCGGAAGTTGCCAGCACTTGCAACGAAGTTTTGCTACTTAACTATTTGCTTAATACTGTCACGGATGTAAATGTTAAAAAATATTTGTTGTCTTATTATCTCGATATGATACGCACGACTATGTACCGTCAGACAATGTTTGCGGAATTTGAAGCGATTGCGCATGATTTCGCAGAAAAAGGTCAACCTCTTGCCGCGGATTTATTGAACGAAAAATATTACGAATTAAATAAAAAATATTACGGCGACGAAGTTGTGCATAACGAACAAATTAAATACGAATGGAGCCGTATACCGCATTTTTACCGCGCGTTTTACGTTTATAAATACGCAACGGGAATTACCAGCGCGATTACTCTTGCGCAAAAAATCTTGAAGGAAGGCGAACCCGCCGTTACCCGTTACAAAAAGTTTTTGACAATGGGCTGCAGTATGGATCCCGTAAGCGAATTGAAAGCGGCAGGCGTTGACCTTACGACCGCAGAACCATTTGAAACGGTTGCAAAATCATTTATGGATACGCTTGACCAACTCAAAAAACTTTGCGAATAAAAAAATTTTTTGGGAGTAAAAAGAATGGTAAAACACATAGTATTTACGAAACTAAAAGATAATTCCATAGAAAGTAAAGCAAAACTCGTGGAAGTATTTTTATCGATGAAAGGCAAGGTTCCTCAAATTATCGATATAAAAGCGGGAGAGGATTTTGGCTGCACAGAGCGTTCGTACGACGTGGCTTTGGAAGTCGTCGTAAAAGACAGACAGGCTTTATTGGATTACGCTAACGACGAGTATCATTGTTCTGTCGTAAAAAAATACGTGCATGAAAACCGTACGGCTTCTGCGATTGTGGATTACGAATTTTAAAAAAAAGACTTAACGCCGTTAAGTAGATAAAAATATTTAACGGCGATACTACTTAACTAATAAGGAAAATATACTTATATGTGGGGCACTTGGGAAATAGTCGCGCTCGTCTTGTTTTTGGCTATGTACGCGCTGCTGTTAATTTTTCAAAAATACAGAGCTTATATCGCTCTCGGTACGGCGGTACTGTTCATTGTATTCGGCATACTCGATTACGGTAAAATATTAGAAACCATCAACTGGAACGTACTGCTTATGATAGGCGGCACGATGGGCACGGTATCGCTGTTTATTGAAAGCAAAATGCCCGCTAAAATGGCGGATATTATCATAAAAAAGACGCCTAACGTAATGTGGACTACGTGCGCTTTGTCGCTGTTTACGGGTATCGTATCGGCTTTTGTGGATAACGTCGCGACGGTTTTGATGATTGCGCCCGTTGCGCTTACAATATGCAGAAAGCTTAAAATATCGCCCGTACCGATACTTATCGCAATATCGGTATCCAGCAACTTGCAGGGAGCTGCGACGCTTGTCGGCGATACAACCAGCATAATGATGGCGGGCGAAGCTAATATGAATTTTGTCGATTTCTTCTTTATGGACGGCAAAATGAGTATGTTCTTCGTTACGGAAATAGGCGCGCTTGTTTCGATGATTATATTATTGTTTATCTTCCGCAAGGAAAAACAGCCTATCGATTCTTTGGAAGAGACGAAAGTGGAAGATTATGTTCCGAGTATAGCTATGCTGCTTACAATACTGCTTTTGATTGTCGCTTCGTTCTTTGACAAATTTGACATAATGATAGGCGGTCAAAACTTGACTAACGGCGTTATCTGCGTAACCGTTTTCTTCGCTTTACTTATTTATGAAATGATAAAACAGAAAAAGTTTGACGTTATTAAAAAAACTTTTGCGGAAATCGATTTCTTTACATTGCTTTTATTGGCCAGCTTGTTTTTGGTTATCGGCGGAATAAGGGACGCAGGCATAATCACTAGAATAAGCGAGCTTATAGCGTCTATCGGGGGCGGTAATATTTTTTGGACGTATACAATTATCGTATGGGCAAGCGTACTTATAAGCGCATTCGTTGACAATATTCCATACGTTGCGACCATGCTTCCCGTAGCGACGGCTTTAGCGGCGGCTTTATCCATAGATCCGAGACTGTTTTATTTTGGTTTGCTCGTGGGGGCGACGCTGGGCGGCAACCTTACGCCTATAGGCGCGAGCGCGAATATCACAGCGATAGGAATTTTAAGAAAAGAAGGCTGCGAAGTCAAAAACCGAGATTTTTTAAAAATCGGCGTTCCGTTTACTCTCGCCGCGGTTGTTACGGGTTACGTATTGGTGTGGTTCGTATGGAAACCGTTTTAAATTTGAGTTAAATTTTATAGATAAATTTTAGCCGATTCAAAACCTTTAAGGAGGTAAAAATATATGAAAATTGCTTTGATTGCCCACGATAAGAAAAAAGCCGATATGATAAAACTTGCGACGAAATACCGCGACGTGCTGGCAAAACATACGCTCTACGCGACAGGTACTACGGGAAAACTTATTATGCAGGAAACGGGACTTGATATACATTGTATGAAAAGCGGTCCGCTCGGCGGAGATCAGCAAATCGGGTCTATGCTCGCCGACGACAAACTTGACTTAGTTATTTTTTTGCGCGATCCGCTTACAGCTCAACCTCACGAACCCGACGTTTCGGCTTTGTTGCGTCTTTGCGACGTTCAGGGCATTCCGTTAGCGACAAACGTGAAAAGCGCGGAGATAATGCTCTATGCCGTCAATAACGACACGTTCAGAAAATTTCACGAATCCGTATAGATTAATTTAATAGGTAAAATCTTAGAGTTATTAGACAAAAAAGTTAAATTAGACTTTATAATCGTCCGCTCAAAAATGTGCGGACTTTTTTTTATAAAAAATTTTATAATTGTAGAAATAATAAAACCAAATCAAATTTGTAGGTCAATGTGTTGCCGCTACAAGCCTATTATTTTAAGTTAAACTTACTTGCTTATAGATACGCAAATAAAAAAAACAAAAAAGCGACAAATATCGTCGCTTTTAATTTTTAAAAAAACTTTATTTATTTAATTACAATTGAATTTTATCGTCGGGTTGATCATCTGCGACAGGGGCAGGGTCATGAGCTCCTATTTGCATGTCAGCATCGTTTGCCGAATAAATTATATAAGTATTTTTGATAGATTTTGCTTTGTACAAAGCTTTGTCGGCATTTTTATAAAGTTTTTCAAAGGTTTTTCCGTGTTTTGAATAAATGGATATACCGATACTGCAAGACAATTTTATTTCTTTGTCCGGAAGTACTATCTGGCAGATAGCGTCTAAAAGGTTTTGAGTTTTTTTGTGTATCATTGCTTCATAGTGCATATCTTTAACAAAAATAGCAAATTCGTCCCCGCCCAATCTGCCGACAAAATCCGTTTCGCGGAAAATCTGCCGCATTTTCATCGCTATATTTACAAGAATTTCGTCGCCCAATAAGTGTCCGAACGTGTCGTTTACCGCCTTGAAATTATCTATATCGATGTATAAAAACGCATGTGTGCTGCCTTTACCGCTTTCGGCAAGATATCTGTTGATTTTTTCTTTCATTGCAAAATGGTTCAATATTCTTGTGAGCGAGTCTGTCTCTGCGCGCAAAGTAAGTTCTTCTATTTTTGTGTGGTGTTCTTGCACGTTAGCAAGCCTGCCGATAGATTTTGTAGGCTTTCCATCGTTATCGAAAAGAGTGGTTATATCGGCTTTGTACCAGTCAAATAAGCCGTCGGGACGCAAAAGACGAAACTCTGCCGCCGCCTTTGGCAAGCCTTCTGCAATTTCGTTAATAAATTTCGCGTACGCGGAGTAATCGTACTTATTAATATACGGGTTTACGCCATTATGATTTTCCGCAGATTCCGTAAAAGGTTTGTGTTTGAAAAGTTTTTCGTATTTATTATTGAAGTTAAGTTTTTGAGTTGAGTGGTCGTAAAGGAATATTATGTTATCTGAAAAGTCGTTAATAACTCTATACATTTCTTCGTTTTCACGAAGAACCTGCGTTTCTTGTTCGATAGACATATTTTTACGATATTCCAAATAAAATACGTAACCGAAACAGAAGGCGGCTACAAAAAATAATTCTATCGTTAAAACCGAGACAGTCTGCGGTAAAAAGTTATTTTTTATATCAACGGCTTCCGTCGATACCGAAGTAAACAGATACCAGTTTTCCGCTCCGCTAGGCAAATTAGTTATGCTGTCATTGAAACTTGTGTAAAATACATATCTGTCAGAATCCGCAATTTCCAAATATAAAACGTCAGATGTATCAGATTCTATTTTTCGCGTAAATTCGTCCAACGCTGATTGATGATTTTCCGATTCTTTATATATATCAAAAATATTATTTGTAGTATGCAAAAAATTGGGATTTTGGCTGGGTATAATAATGTAGCCGTTGTTGTCAACAACAAAAGAATAAGTATTCTCGTCATAATCGGAAGAATAAAGCAAAGCGTAAAAATCGCATTCGCTCATTCCCCCCGTAAGCACAGCTATAACCGTCGCTCCGTCTAATGAATAAACGGGAACGGACAAAACGATAGAATCATCGGAAAGTATTTCATCCCCGTTCATTTTTTCTATGGCGTTTTTACCGTCAATGGTTGACTGGAAATATTTATGGTGACTAATGTCAAAACTTTGACCATCGCTCGTGACAGTATAACCGCTGAGCGATGATATTCCCAAAAAAGTAAAACCGCTGTTAACTGAAAAATCTTTGAGCAACGCTGCCGTTTGAGTTAAATCATGCTCGTCGTAGTTATTTTTAATATGATTGGAAATTGAGTTCAGCATTTCATACTGACCGTCAAGCTTTACTGAAATAATTTCTGATTGTTGCACCGAGGTGTTTTGCAAATCTTCGTAAGTAAGATTGCTAATATCTTTTTTTAGAGTATATAAAAATTGTAGAAAAATAATCGCGAAAGCTATCAGTACTATCGACGGGAGTAAAATAATTTGTAATTTTCTCAATTTAGATTTATTCATTTAGTAAAATAATTTAGCTGGTGCTAAAAATTTTTATATTTTTATGATTTTATCACATAACTATTGTTTTGTAAATATTAAATATTAAATTCAATTTAAATAAATAGGTTTATTTTTATATTTTTGCGCATTTTGGTTTTTAAAAGAGCAAATAGTTAAAACTTTGATTGGCACAAGCCTATTGACATAAAACGGGCTGTTATGATAACATCTTAATGCAAAGGTAGGGGTTAAAGGAGACGGTATGAATTACTTGTCACGAAGCAATCAAGTTACGTTAACCGAAGAAGGATACATTCGCAAACAGTTTAACGACAAAAAAGAATGTTTGCGGGAAATGAAACTTTACACAAAATTAGCTCCGCTGAAATTTTTCCCGAAAGTAGTGAGAAGAGGGGATAATTTTTTAGATTTACAATATTTGGGCGAAAATACTTTGCTTAATATATTGAACGAATTTGAAAGCAAAAAAGACCTCGAAGGTTTTTTGGAATATATGCGAATGTTGGCGGATGATTTTCGGCGTCTTCACGATTACCAAAATTGCGAGTACGTTTATCGAGACGTTAATTTTAGAAATTTTATTGAAAAGGACGGAATACTCTACTGCATTGATTTGACTGATTTGACGACGGGAGAACTTTGCCAGCCTTTGGGCGAGACCATCGCTTTTTTACTTAGCTATGACGAGGCTTTTACGCCGTACAAGTTTGATTGCGCCAAAGATTTGTTAAAATTTTACGTTGAGGAATTTGGCTACGAGCGTTGGCAATATCTGGTCTACACAAAACGAATG
>JAQUSX010000014.1 GCA_028710055.1 Clostridia bacterium
TTACTTCAAATCATTGTTTTTCCCGCGCAGTATGATAAAATATTTCTAGATTAATTATACGAAGGACTTTTTATGCAAAAAAACGACGTAAAATATCAAGAATATCTAAAAATTTTAAAAAAAGAGCTTATTGCCGCATTCGGATGCACCGAGCCTATCGCTTTGGCGTACTGCGCTGCAAAGGCGCGTGAAACGCTGGGGAATATGCCCGAAAAAGTTGAGTTGAAGGTATGCGGAAATATTATTAAAAACGCGAAAAGCGTGGTAGTGCCGAATACCGGCGGACTTAAAGGCATCGAGGCTTCGGTTGCCGCGGGACTAATCGCAGGAAAATCATCCGACAATCTGGAAGTATTGGCGCATATTAACGAAGAAGAAAAAGCAAATATAAGAAAATATATAGAGTTAAATAATATAAACGTAAGTTGTTCGTGCAGCGAAAAGCAGTTGTTTATCGATATGACCGCTTTTTACAAAAATGATTATGCGCATATTATTATTGCCGACGCTCATACAAATATAATTTTGGTGGAAAAAAACTCGGACACTATTTTTAAGCTCGACCAGCAAAAACAGCGAGAAAATTACGAACAGGCTTACGGATTGCTCACGATTGCCGATATTGTGGATTTTGCGAACTCGATTGATATTGAAGACGTCAGAGAATGCATAGAAAGACAAATAGAATATAATACGGCCATAGCAAAAGAAGGATTAAAAAAAGAGTACGGCGCAAATATCGGTAAAGTTTTATTAAACAGCTGCACCGACAGCATTATGACAAAAGCAATAGCCGCAGCGGCGGCAGGCAGCGACGCCAGAATGAGCGGCTGCGAATTGCCCGTCGTAATAGTAAGCGGAAGCGGAAACCAAGGTATGACGGCAAGCTTGCCCGTAATTGAATACGCGAACGACAAAAAAGTCGATAAGGGAAAGCTTATCCGCGCGATAATAGTATCGAATCTTATAACCATTCACCAAAAAACGGGCATAGGCAAACTGTCGGCATATTGCGGCGCAATATCAGCCGCAGTAGGGGCTGCCGCGGGAGTGGCTTATCTTGACGGAGCGGATACCGTCGCTATCGCGAATACGGTTGTAAACGGAATGGCAATAAGCAGCGGCATAGTCTGCGACGGGGCAAAACCGTCTTGCGCGGGCAAAATAGCCACCGCGCTTTATTCCGCTTTGCTCGGATACAATATGTGCAAGAACGGGCAGCATTTTTGCAGTGGTGACGGAATAGTCGCTTGCGACGTTGAAAAATGTATCAAAAACGTAGGGCGTCTTGCAAAAGAAGGTATGCGCGAAACCGATGAAGAAATTATAAAAATAATGACCGAAAAATAAAACTAACCCAAGGAATTTTGCCTAGATAATATTTTTAATAAAAAAACCGTTGATAATTATCAACGGTTTTACTTTTATTTTTAAAACAACTTATTTTTGGACGTTAAGTTTTGTAAGAGTGAAGTAACTTTCGCCCACTTGTGTTAAAGCTTTTGAAACGGTCGTGACGTAGTCTTTTCCGAAAAATTCGAATATGTTTCCGTAAATCTGGATGTCGGGCAGTTTGCCTAATACTTTTCCGTCTTGAATAAGATAAGCGAATTGAACTGGGGTAGCAAAATCGCCGTCTGTGGTAGTGTCGCCGCCGCTAGCCATAATTACGAAAATAGTTTTTTCTTTGGTTATTTCAGCGAGAGTTTTGTTTTCAGTTTTTACCATCAAACCTGCAAAACTTGCCGAAGGAAGTCCGTCGTAAGGCGCGCCGCTGTTTTGCGCGATAGGCAGATTGTAAACTTCCTGCTGGCGTTTATTTCCTATCAAAGCGACGAATTCGCCGTTTTTAATGATAAAACGTTCGTAATCAGGCGCGATTTCACCCTCATCGTCAAAGAAAGGCGTTGCGTGAGCCATTTCGGGACGTCTATCGAAATATATTGAAAATTTGTCCGAAAACATCTTTTGACCAAGTTTACCTTTGAATATAGAAGCGTTTGAAGCGTATTGGTCTATCATAAGGTCGTATAGTGATTTTCCAAACATATCGCTTGTATCCATCAAAACGGGATATTTGCCCGGTTCGATATCGACAACGTCACCGTAATGTTCGGTAATTAATTTTACGTCGTTCACCATTTCTTTTTCGTCGATGCTGACTTCATTAAATGCGTAGAATAAATCGAAAAGATTTGCTGAACCGTAAGATTTTATAGATAAACCAAGACTGAACGTATTGCCCTTATATTCCAAATCACAACCTTTGGTATTGCGGTATTTAGCCTCTACTTCGACATATGTAACCTTATTGCCGAAAATAAAATTCGGCGCGGCTGCGGAAATTTTGTCCATCATTTTGCCTACTGATAGCATATAGTTATCGGTATCGATAACTTTTTTGGTTGTATCCATTTTTTTGACGACGTTTTCGGGCAATTTGCAAGGATAAGGAAGTTTTAATCCCAAATTCTCAACAGCTTGTTTTTCAAGCTCGTCAAAATTTGATTCGCCGATACTGCCCGCAACGCCGATAAAACCGTTGTCGTATACTCTTACGGTATTTGTTTTTTCGATAGTTTTGCGGAGAGATTCGGGCTTATTCTTTACTACATTTATCGTATATTTAACGACTGTACTGGTAAGATATTCTTTTTGCATTTTTCACTAATCTCCTATTGAATATTCATTTTTGAAATTCTTACATACGGTCCGCCGAATGAAACGTGCAAGGGGAATTGTTCCATTTTTCCGCATCCGCCCGTTATCGAGTTGCAAACCTTAGCATCTTTGGACAGTCCGTCAATAAGACCTAGAGTTTCAAATACATTGCCTGTTATAACGGAAATTTTCACAGGTTTGCCGATTTTTCCGTCTTTGATTTTGAAAGCCATTTCGGGGGCTATTGTAAACTGTGTCATACCGGAGCCGTGAGCGTAATTGTGAATATAATAGCCGTCTTTAATGTCAGCTATAAGCTCTTCAAAAGTTTTGTCGCCGCCGTCTATAACGGTGCTTGTCATACGAACGACAGGTTCAAATTTGCAGTTCATTGCCCTAGCATTGCCCGTTAGGTCTTCGTCAAGGTCAGCGGCAGTAGTGCCCATATGCAGTCGGCCCGTCAAAACGCCGTTTCTGATAAGGTACGTTTTTTGAGTCATGGTGCCTTCGTCGTCAAACAAACAATAACCTGTTCCCGAATTTGCGCCGTAATCGTAAATGGAAAGAATATCGCTTCCGACTTTTTTGCCCAAAGCCCATTCTTTGCGCATAGTTTCGTCGCCGATCATAAAGTCGGATTCGCTTTTGTGACCGAAAGATTCGTGGGCGAAAACGCCCGCCACGACTGGTGAAAGCACGACGGGAAAATAACCTTTGTCGCACGGTTCCGCGTGCAGGGCGTAATCGATACCTTTTTCAAGCTCGTCTTTTTGCTCATTTTCAAAGTAAACTATTTCGTCAAAATAGTTTTTGCCTACTTGGAAACGTCCCTTAAAGTGGTCTTTTCCGCTTGTTATGAAGTAATTGTAACCGATACCGCAATGTTGATAGTCGTGCTGAATATCGGCGCCTTTGCTGGAATAAAAATGATAATTGTCGCTCTTGTCAAGATAGTAATATTCTAAATAACTAATCAAATCGTTTTTGTAGATTTCCGCATTTTTTTTCAAAATCTCGATTTTTTGTTCTTTTGAGATATTACGAACAGAATTTTTGTCAAAAATCATTTTGTTGCAGATATGAGTTTCAAATCTTTTAACGATAGGATCATTTGCGATATCGGGGTTTGGTGTGCCTTGTTTATAAAGATTTTGCAATTCCTTGTCGATATTTTTAACATCCGACGTAGAGGTATAATACCAAAGCTTTCCGTCAAACACGCGAATAAATGCGCGAAGTTCTTTTTGAACGTTATAATTTTCCATAACGCCTTTTTTGAAGATTATTTTCGTGCTGAAGCTGTCTACGATTCTAACGTCGGAATAAAAGTTGGGGTTGAAATTAAACATATGTTACTCCTTTTAAACTGATAAATGTATTATAAACTAAATATCTAGTATTTTCAATATTAATTTCCAAAATGTTAGGCAACTATAAGTTGCCAAAAAAGAAAAATTATATGGAAAAATTAAAATAGGAGATACTAAACAAAACGAATTATCTCGAATAATTTTTTCCGCGCTACATAAAAACAAAGGAGTCAAAAAAAGTGGCAAGACGTAATTTGGTAAACGTGGCGGAAAGAATTTTGTTGGAGACGGTAAAAACAGCTGCGGAGGAAAGTATAGAAAAAACGCCGTCAAAAAAAATAGCCGAAAAATGCGATATAACCGACGCTACGATATTTGTTTACTATAAAACGAAAAAGAACCTTTTTAATAAAGCGTACGAATATTCTCTCGAAAAGTTGTACGCAAATTTTAAATCTAATGCGTATTTGTTACAAGAAGGAAAATACAAGGATTTTTGGGACAAAATTTTATCTTTTGCGCTAGAAAATGATTATTTCGCGAAATTTTGCGCCGCTTACAGACATTCGGCATACAGGGAAAAAACAAATCCGTACGTATCGGCGGAATTTATTAAAGATTATTTTAATGCGGAACTTATCCGTAACTTGACAGACGAACAATGCTTTTCGCTTTTGGATACGGTGTTTTCGATTTTTTTAGAAACGGTAACAGCGTTTGCGGATAAAAAAGTTGATAAAAACAAAAAAACGCTCGACGCATTTTTTAATGTATGCATTGGCGCATTTTTGTAAGAAGGGGTAAATAATTATTCGATTTTTTTAGTTGATTCCCGCGGTATGATTTCGCCGTTCAAAAGTATTCGTCTTGGCGTACCGCCGCACGCGAGTTCTGCCAGAACGTTATAAGCCGTTTGCCCCAAAATCGAGTAATCTATTTTTAAGGTAGTAAGTCTGGGTGTAAAAAATTCCGCGATTTTTGTGTCGCCGAATCCCGTTACGCTCATTTGGTCGGGAACGTTAACACCCATATTCTTTAATCCGCGGATAAGTCCCGCTGCCAGGTCGTCGCTCGCGCAAACGACTGCGGTAGAGCGTCCGCAAAAAGTCTTCGCGGCGTCGCAGCCGTCAAAATCATCAGTATCTATTCGTACAAGAGTATTAGTGTCAATTTTCAAATTATTTGATAACATTCCCGCAACGTAACCGCCGAATTTTTCTCCGCGGTCACGGTGATTAAGGAAACCTATTTTATTATGTCCGAGCGAAACCAAATAAGTCACCATATCGGAAATGGCTCTCGAATAATCCGTATCGGTTTCTGAGACGTTTGCAACCGGTAACAGCGAATCCGCCAAAACGGCAGGGAAACGCGAGGTAACTAGTTGGTCGGCTAATTTTTTGTCCATATTGCCGATAATAAAAGCTCCGTCTATTTTTTTCTCAGATAAATAATTGTCAAAATCAAAATTTTCTTCGCCGCAGTACGTTTCCACCACTATTTCCGTGCGGTGTTTTTTCGCCGCTGTTTGAAATCCGTTCAACATCGTATATTCATTATTTTCGTCTGTATTTGAATTAGCGATAAGCACACAAAATCTTCGTGCGCAGTTACGTCTTTTTAGACTAAATCCGATATTAGCGGCGTAATCCAAAACTTTTTTTCTAGTCTTTTCACTGACGTCGGTAGCGTTATTTAAAGCCTTTGAAACGGTACAAGTAGCGACTCCCAGTTTTTTGGCGATTTTTTCGATGGTCATTTTTTCGGTGTTCTTTCGCATATCGAAATTATATCAAATCCAAAATTTTAATGCAATAATAAAGTGAATATTAAATTAATTCGCAAAAAAATAGTTGTTTTGTTCACTTTCAAGCGGTTTTATGACGCAATTGCGGTATCTTTTTGCGTTGACGCGGGGACGATGACGTTATTTTTCCATTTGCCTTTTAGGTATAAAACAAGGCTGAATACGCCGCGCGTTGTTAAATCAGCGACCATTCCTATCCAAGCCGCGACAAGACCTAAATTTGTAACGCGCAGCAAAATAAACGAGAGCGGTATTCTCACGCCCCACATACCGACAAGACAGATGAAGAAAGGTCCTTTAGTGTCTTTGGCCCCGCGTAAAGTGCCCGTGATTACCATAGCGATACCGCTGGCAGGTTGGGCAAAGGCTTCGAGCCGCAGGACTTTTCCGCCAAGCTCGATAACGGCGGATTCGTCGGAAAATATACGCATTAGCGAATCGGAGGCAAAATAAAGCACCACGCCCATTACAGCCATAAAAACGATACTGCACCATATACAAGCCTTACTGTATTTTACCGCGAGATTTTTTTTGTTCGCGCCGAGCGACTGCGCCACCAGCGTTGTCGCCGCCACGCAGAAACCGAAAGCGGGCATATATGTAATAGCTTCCGCGGTTATGGCGAGAGTATTTGCGGTAAGGGCGATTGTGCCTAGACTCGTCACTAAGGCGGTCATAAATATCTGTCCCAAGGTGTTCGTTATTCTTTCCGCGGCGACGGGGGAACCGAGCACAAACATTTCCTTCCATACCGATAAATCAAATTTAAATTTTTCTTTAAATGTAACCGATACGATAAAAGATTTTTTAAATAAAGAGAAAAACAGCATTACGCCCGAAAAAGCGACCGCTATCGCGGTGGCGGCGGCTGCGCCTTTGACGCCCATTCCCGCGCCCCAAACGAAAATTTCTCTGCCGAAAACCGTAATCGTTCTCGAAGGGAATATAAATAAAAAATTTAGAACCACGTTGATAATATTAGTGGCTACATTGTAGAATAAAGGCGTTTTTGTGTCGCCCGAGCAACGCAGTATTCCCGAGCATACGTTTGCCGAAAGCGTAAATAGATAAGATACCGAGACAATGCTTAGATATGCCGAAGCGTCCGCGCGTATAGCTTCGTCCGCGCCAAGCCAAACGGGCAAATGCGGGGAGATTAACTGTATAAAAAATGTGATAAACGCGCCGAAAATCAATATTCCCAACAAACTTTGTTTGACGATATTTTTTGCGTGAGAGATATTACCCGCGCCGATATTGCGTCCGACGGGTACGGAAAAACCTATTGCTACGGCTGCAAAAAGACCGTTAATCAGCCACGTAGTTGACATAACTACGCCGATTGACGCTGTGGCGTTATGACCTAACGAGCCTACCATAGCGGTGTCGACGTAATTCACCAAAGTAAGGAGCAGTTGCTCTAAGACCGCGGGCCACGCAAGATACCACAAAATTTTCCCCAGTTTTGCGTTTTCGTCCAGTAAGTTAAGAGTCGGTTTCAAAAAGTTTTCCCCCGCGCAACAAAAATTTTCGCCGTATTTATTGAGACGATTATCTGCTTAAATTTTTGCTTTGTCAATCGCTTTTATCAAAGGTTTTTTTCATTGAAAAAAGGGGAATATTTAATTTGTTACAGACGCCTTTAATAACGCTTGATTTAAGGTTTTTTGCGTTTGACATCAGCGCCAATATGGTAGTATCATTTAAATAGAAAATATTTACGGAGATAAAAATAAATGAAAGAATGTACGCACGATTGTTCGACATGCGGCGACAATGACTGCGGTGAACGCAGCCTGCTCGAAAAGCCTCATCCGCAGGCGAAAATCAAAAAAGTTATCGGCATTGTAAGCGGCAAAGGCGGAGTGGGAAAATCGCTCGTCACAAGCTTACTCGCTTCCAAAGCGGCAAAACTGGGCAAAAAAACAGCGATACTTGACGCCGACATTACAGGACCGAGCATTCCCCGCGCTTTTGGCATAAAGGGCGGAGTAAGCGGCGACGACTCAGGAATTATGCCGAGAGTAACCCAAAACGGAATAAAAATTATTTCAAGCAACCTTCTTTTGCCCGACGAAACCGACCCTGTAGTTTGGCGCGGACCGATAATAGCCAATATGGTCAAGCAGTTTTGGACGGAAGTAAACTGGGGAGAAGTCGATTATATGTTTGTTGATATGCCCCCGGGAACGGGCGACGTACCGCTTACCGTTTTTCAGTCGATAAAAGTGGACGGAATTATCGTTGTGACTTCACCGCAGGAACTTGTATCGATGATTGTGGAAAAAGCGGTAAAAATGGCTAATATGATGAAAATAAAAGTCATAGGCATTGTGGAAAATATGAGTTACGTTGTTTGTCCCGATTGCGGTAAAAAGATAAATATTTTCGGCGAAGGAAAAACCGAAGAAGTGGCGAAAAAATTTGGCGTGGAAGTATTGGCAAGACTGCCTTTTGACGCGAATATCGCAAGCGCGGTGGATAAAGGCGACCTGGAAAAACTGGACGTGACTTATCTTGATAAAGCGATAGAAAAAATATTGATTTAATAGAGCAAGAAAAACCTTTTGCTATTTACAAACAAACTTAATTGAATTAAAATTTAAATAGTAAATTTTATTTATATTTAAAAGGAGAATAAAATGGCGGTAAAGTACATTGCGGAGCCTTTCCGTATCAAAATGGTAGAGCCAATAAAAATGCTCACCCAAAAAGAAAGAGAAGCGAAAA
>JAQUSX010000015.1 GCA_028710055.1 Clostridia bacterium
CGCCGATAACTTCGTAAACATTAGGCTCGTGTTTTACCACTTTGAAGCTCAAATTGTCTTTTTCTTCAAACTCAAACGGCTCAAACCGTGTTCTTTCAAGCGGAGGCAGCTTGTCCAGTTCGGTAATCAATACGTCCAGTAGGTCGTTTATGCCTTCGTGTATGATAGTAGTCATCGGAATGATTTTGTATTTTTTGCCGTACTTCGCTTTGAATTTTATGAAATTTTCTTCCGCGTTCGCCATATCCATTTTGTTTGCGACGACTATTTGCGGAAGTTTTGCCATAACTTTGCTGTATTTAGACAGTTCGTTATTTATAAGCTCAAAGTCATGCATGGGATCGCGGTTTTCGCTGCCCGAAATATCAATAACGTGAACGAGAATTCTGTTTCTCTCGATATGGCGTAAGAAATTGTGTCCGAGTCCCGCGCCTTCCGCCGCTCCTTCGATAAGTCCGGGAATGTCAGCGACCACAAAAGTATGTTCTTTGTATGACACTACTCCAAGGTTAGGCGTAAGCGTTGTAAAATGATAGTTGGCTATTTTCGGCTTTGCCTGAGAAATAACCGACAAAAGCGTGGATTTTCCGACATTAGGAAAACCGATAATACCTATATCGGCAATCGTTTTTAATTCCAGCGTTATTTGTCTTTCGGGACATTTTATTCCGTCCTGCGCAAAATGCGGAGCTTGTCTGCGAGCGTTCGCAAAATGAATATTTCCCCTGCCGCCTTTTCCGCCGTGTAAAACTACTGCTTTCTCTCCGTCGGAAAACATATCGGCAATAATTCTATCGGTTTCGGCGTCTTTTATTACCGTTCCAACGGGAACGGTAACGACTATCTCCGCGCCTTGTTTGCCGTAACAGCGATTTCCCGCACCGTTTTCACCGTTACCAGCGCAAAAATGCTTTTTGTAATAAAATTCGTTAAGCGTATTTACGGAGTTACTCGCGACAAATATTACGTCGCCGCCTTTTCCGCCGTCGCCGCCGTCGGGTCCGCCGTTAGGCACGAACTTTTCGGTATGAAAAGCTACCGCGCCGTTTCCGCCGTCGCCGCCTTTTATGAAAATTTTGACTTTGTCAAGATACATAATTTATTTAATCCTACTTTTTTGGTTATTTTTTAGTTATTTTAAGGCAAAAGCATTGTAACATATTAACGTCATTTCACAATCAAATTTATGTAACTTTTGCCGCCTTTTTTATAATTAGTCAAATTTTTTAGTTTATACTTAAAATTTTTTATGAAATTATTCAGAAATCAAACTTTTTTGGTAATAATCGCAAAAATCTTTAATTACGCATTTTTCACATTCGGGATTTCTGGCTTTGCATACGTACCGTCCGTGAAGTAACAAATAATGATGACTGTCTGTCCACATATTTTCGTCTATATCGTTTTTTAACTGTTCCTCTACTTTTTCGGGCGTTTTGGCGTCCGCAAGACCAAGCCGTCTTGCTACTCTGAATACGTGAGTGTCGACAGCCAAGGCTTGTCCGTTAAAACCTACGGCGTAAACGACGTTAGCGGTTTTTTGTCCCACGCCGTCGAGCGACCGTAAAGAAATAATATCGTTCGGCACTTTGCCGCCGAATCTATCCACCAAGTCCGTCGACATATTGTGTAAAAATTTCGCCTTGTTTTTGTAAAAGCCCGCGGAATGAATCAGCTCTTCCAATCTGTCGATAGAAAGGTCCCTCATTTTTTCGGGCGTGTCGGCGACACTAAAAAGAGTTTTTGTTATTTCATTCACTCTTTTGTCAGTACATTGGGCGGACAAAATCACAGCCACCAATAACTCAAAAACATTATTGTAATTAAGCTCGCTTTTGGGGTTTGGAAACTGCTTGGAAAGCAATTTTAAAATCGCCGCCGTTTTTTCTCTCATACGTTAAATTTTAACATATCGAGCATATTTACGCAAGTCACACGCGCGTGACTATTCTTCTTCCGTTTGAATCCATTACTCGGAAAAAACCCGCGAAAGTAGGATATGTGGAAATGCTTGATACTCTGCCAAAATAGCTTTCGTCAAACTTTATCGAAAGTCCGCAACCGACTCCCGCTTCCCGGGGCGTGGAAATAAGCGAGCAATAAATTCCTTGCTCGGTTAAGAAGGTGTAAACTTGCATTGTTATGGTTCTCGACCTATAAGCCGCGATGATAGCAGCCATAAAATCCACCTCATTAGTTGTTTTTATGTATTCCACGCCTTATGGCTTAATATATTTATTATATGATTTATTTTGATAATGCTGCGACAACCTTTTTTAAACCAAAGGAAGTTATAGACGCCGTAACCGCAACTTTAACTGCGTCTTTCAACTCCAATCGGGGAGCGGGCGGCAGAAAGGCGGCTTCAAGCGTATTTGATACAAGACAAAATGTTGCTGACTTGGTAAACTGCGACCCGACAAGGGTTATTTTTTGCGCGGGTTGCACCGCCGCTATTAACGCTGCTCTTATCGGCGGCAACCGCTACGGCGGACACGTTATAACAACTGTATTCGAACATAATTCCGTAATACGTCCGCTAAAAGAAATGGAACGAAAAGGCGTTATTTCGCTCACAATACTTAAACCGAATAATGACGGCTATATAACTGAAGAAATAATCGAGCGGTCATTGCGCCCGAATACCTATATGGCTGTTTTTTCTCACGTTTCAAATGTGACGGGGAGAGCGCAGAATATTGAAAAAATAGGCGAAACCTTAAAAAAACACGGAATAAAATTTGTAGTCGACGGTGCTCAGTCTATAGGTTATCTGCCTATTGATATGAAAAAATGCAATATCGATGCGCTTTGTTTTCCAGCGCACAAAGGTCTGCACGCTCCGCAGGGACTGGGGTTAATGTGTTTGGGGAACGACTTTAATCCAACGCCCACGTGTTTCGGCGGAACAGGCAGCGACAGCAAAAATCTTTATCAACCTGATTTTCTGCCAGACAAATACGAGAGCGGCACTCTTAATCACCCGGCTATCGCGGGACTTAACGCGGCGATTAATTGGTGGCAAAACTCTAAAAACGAAAGACTGCAAAAAATAAAAAAAATTCAATCTTATCTGCATGAAAAAATAGAAAAACTGCCTAACGTTGTTCTATATTCATCGAAAAACGACAGCGGAATAATAAGTTTTGCGGTTATCGAACGGGACAGCAATGAAATAGGCGACATTCTTTTTGACGAATATGAGATAGCAACCAGAGCGGGCTTGCACTGCGCGCCTTTAACTCACGAATATCTCCATACAATAGAAAACGGACTGATACGAATCAGTCTTTCCGCTGAAAATACAATAGACGAGTGCGATATATTTATAAACGCGTTAACAAAAATAATAGAAAAATAAAAACTTGCAAATAAATTTGCAAGCAAAAGTAAAATAGAAAACGAAAAAAATTAGTTGGATTTATTCCTTAGATACCATCCGTCATAAAGTTTATATAATTCCTTAGATACTTCCAGTCCCGCTATTTTTTCAATGGGACGAAAAAATTCTTTCGCTTCTTCTGAAAAGGTTTCGCCGTAGCTTTTAAATTCTTCTTCGGTCTCAGTTTGTTTTTGAGTAATATCTGATTTTTTGACCGCATTTGCGGCATCTTTGATTTTTTGCTCATACGAAACGTCCTCTTCCTCTTTATGTATCGTATCGGCTTTATTAGTTTCTTCCGACGGGGCGTATTCGCTTGTTTTTTCTTCCGTACTTGGCTTTTCGTCCGTACTCGTTTCCTTTGATTTATCTTTGAACAAACTGTTTTTCAGCAGATTGAAAACCAACGGATTTGAGATAAGTTCCATAATGACCGAAGTCTTATCTCCGTCTCCGTTTAGTTTTGTAAAACTATCCATCAAATTTTTTGCGCCGTCGCCCAAAATGCCAAGATCTCCAAAGCCGTCAAAAAAATTGCTCTGTTTTTTCTCAGTTTGTTTTTGACCGAGTAGCATCATAGCGGCAAACGCCAATAGCAACATTTCCATTTTTTTTCACCGTATCAAAAGTAAAGTAATCAATATATTGTATGCAAGCATATAAATGTTAGTGTAATTTATTTTTTATTAAGGAGAAAACGATGGACGACAAAAATGATTTTGAAAAAATTAAAAAAATCGCCGATTATTACGGCGAAAAAGGTGAAAACCAGCTTATAAAAGATATTTTTTCCAGCGTTGTAAAACAAAAAACCGACGGTTCTTTGTCTAACGAACAGCTAAAAACATTTGCAAAACAACTTTCGCCGCTACTTAACGAAGAACAGCGCGGAAGACTTAACGAACTTATAAAACAACTTTTGGATTTATAAAAAAAAGCGGCTTTGTTTACTTAAAGCCGCTTTAACTTCATTTTTTAGTTAAGTTTTTTTCAAAAATGTGATTTAATAACCGAAATAATTTAAGGTAATACCCATTATATCTTCATAGTCGTAAGCTCGGTACTGTTCGTCGGGCGTAAAGCCTATGTGGTGAATATTTATTCCGTTCGGCGTGTAATAATACGCCGCCGTGTAATAAATTCCGTAATAGCTTGTGTAGGTTTTACCATCGCGCTCGAAGGTGCCTTTTAATATGGGTTCGATATATTGAGCGATACCTTTACCAAAAGACGTTTCGCCTATATGAACGCACGTATTGTAATCAAGCATTGCTCCCAAAAGAAGTTCGCTTGCCGACGCGCTGTTGCCGTCTGTCGCTACCAAAATTTGAATTCCCTGGCTTCTGTCAAAATAATTGTCGTAAGACGATTTGACAGAATACGTTTGAGTAGCGTCACGTTCTTTCATAGTGGTAACGAGTAAGCTGTTGCCCACTTTACCTTCTTCATAGATAAAACATCCCGCTACGTTTTTCACTTGATCAACATCCCCGCCGGGGTTTCCTTTAAGGTCCAAAATAAGCTTCGTTTTGCCTGCGTTTACCATTACTTGAAGAGCTTCTTTTACTTCCGAAATCGTATCGGTTACTAAATAATCGTTTAGGTCATACGTTGACGAAAACTGAGTGATACGAATATAGCCTATGTCAGTTCCGTTCAGCTCAGACAAATTTCTTAAGTTAATTGTAGTGGGAGAAACGTTATTTACGTCGTCGCCGAAATAATATTCCACGTATTCGAAACCTTTTGAATAAGAAAGGTCAATCGGTCCGCGTGTTAATAATAATTCTAACGTTTGCCCGTCTTCATATGCGTTTTCATAAGTCCCGCCGCGGGTAACCGTAACCCGAATAGAATCAATGTCAGACAATATATCAGCAACTGTATCCAAGTCGCTGACTTTAACATTCAAAGTTTTTTGTTCGCCGTTAACGTCGTACGTTATTGGACTTCCGTCAGCATTTTTTATGCTTGTGATAATATCGCCCGCAAATAGCTTGCCGTAAGAGTTGCTGTCCGTGACTGTCGAATATACTTTCAAGCCCAAATACTCAGCGTAAATGAAACTAAATCCGTAATATCTGCCGTCGCTGGTTTCGGATGTGGGAAACAATAAATCGTGATACTGCTCGGGATTTATTAAAAAGCCGTAGTTATCGTAAAGCCCAAGCATTGCATTCGCGCCCGCGTCTATTACCGCGTCCAGTTGCTCCTGCGTGAGTTCGTCTACGTATTTATTTTGTATATAATCGTAAACGGTCTCAAGTATATAAGCGGCTTTTTCGTCTTCGGTAACGGTTTGCTGACTGCCGATAAGTAAAGTCAATAATCCGCATCCGCAAAGCAATGACACGATTATTATAAGGCTAACCGCAACCGCGCTGATTTTTAGTAATTTTTTAGATTTCATTTTATGTTTCCTCCGTATTTTCGGCAAACTCGTCGCCTCTTAGCCAAACGGTGTTTTTTATATATTCATAGCTCTTTTCTTTTGTTACTGTTTTTGTGACTAAGTTGTCTTTTATCAAAACGATATCGCCAAGGGCGTTTTCCACCTTGCTCGTCATTACCATAGTTGTAACTTTTGGCAGTAAATCCATAAGATAATAAAATTTCGCGGGAAAATCGTCAAGTATAATCAAGTCGACTTTTCTTAGACTTGCTCTAACTAAACTCAGTTCTATACGCTTTTCAACCGATAATTTTTTAACTTTTTGTTCTAACTCAAATCCGTGTTCTTTCGCCGCTTTCTCGATGACTAACGCTATCTCGTCTTTAGGCATATTTCTTATTTTCAACGGATAAGCCAGATTTTTCGCTACGCTTTTGTTTTCAAAAAATATAGGCTCCGACGGGAAATACGCTATGTTTCTTTCATTTACCGCAGTTTCGGCAATGGGTTTATCATTAAAAAAAATCTCGCCGTCAGTCGGCGTTTCTATGCCCAGTATTAACTTGGCTATCGTCGTTTTTCCGCTTTGCGTTTCGAGTAAAAGCGTGGTCGTTTTATCTTTATCAATCTCAAAACTCAGTTTTTCGATAGTAGGATAAGCTTCGTAATGATAATGTTTTGTTACGTTAACAAACTTAATCATAGCTTTGTCCGTTTAATTCGTCCAAGGTCAGTTCATATGCGGGTACAAAATTACTCATGAAATAATTTACTTCCTTACTATTGTAAGCAATTAACTCTTTTTTTATCGTTTCAGCGGCCTGCGAAAATTCTTTGTTGCCTGTTTTCAATTCTTCGATACATTTTATATAAGCGCAAAGTTTGTCGGCGTATTTAACATATTTTTTTTCAGTTTCGCAAGGATTTTTTAGTATATCGGCATAAATATTTTTCATTTCGGGGGGCAAATATGTCAAGAGCTTGTCGTTTGCGGCGTTTTCAATCTGCTTATAAGCCGAATTGAGCTCGCGATTGATATATTTTATGGGCGTAGGCAGATCTCCCGTTATCACTTCGCTGCACTCATGAAACAGGGCTTTTACGGCGATAGAATCCGCGTCTAAATTCTGCCCAAAATATGTATTGCCTATAACGGCAAGGCTGTGCGCCACTACCGCTACCTGCTGACTATGCTCCATAATGTTTTCGCTCACGGTGGAACGCATAAGACTCCAACGGTTTATATATTTCATTCTGTTTAAAAAAGCGAAGAATTTACGCATAACAAAAATCTCCTTTGTATAAAAAAAATTATACTCTATTAATACGCTTTTTGCAATGGTATTTTTGGTTGACAAATATTTTTGCTGGTGTATAATCAAGGTATAAATTAAATAAAAATGTTTGGGGTGCTTAATAAAAGCTGAGATAATACCCACCGAACCTAACAAGGTAATGCTTGACGGGGAAACGTTAAAAAAACGAACGGCGTATGTTTCAGATTGTTTATTAAATAATCTGAAACTTTTTTATTTGCCGGAGGTTTTTTATGTTAGATTTATTTAATTCCACTCCTTTTGACGCGGTCGCCGCCATAGCTTTGATAGTAACGGCTGTAATTATCATAGGGCTTATTATCGTAGGTGTTATTGTAAAACGCCGCAGTCCGCAGTCAATCCCGAGATTTAAAAATATTTCAATAGGACTCACTGCTGGATATTCTTTGGGAGTATTGGCGCCGCTATTGTATTTAAAAATCCAAGAATACGCCGCGGCGGGATATATTGATTTTTCAACGTTTTTGCCTGTCGCTATCTTAATCGGCATTATAATAATTTTGGCAATAACAACTTTAATTATTTCAATTTTCCGTCCCGAAAAAACTTCGCTTTTTGCAAAAATCGCTTTAATCTGCGTCACTATCGCCTTTATCGGATTTTTTGTAGTGATATCTATTATAAATAAAGCCAATTTTACCGTGATCGGAAACGGCTTGTTATTATATATTTTCACCGCGGCGATTTTGGCGCTTATTGCCTTTTTAACGGCGTTTATTTGCAAAAAACAAGACAGCGACAAAACAAAGTCTATCGTTTACGCCGCCGTTTGTATCGCGATGAGTTTCGCTTTGTCTTACCTAAGGCTCTTTGAGCTTCCTCAAGGCGGCTCGATAACCTTTGCCAGTTTGCTGCCGCTAATGCTTTATAGCTTTATGTTCGGCGGCAGAAAAGGCGTTTTGGCGGGGCTTGTTTACGGTATGCTGCAGTTTATTCAATCGCCTTGGTTTATGCACCCCGTGCAGTTTTTGCTGGACTACCCTATCGCTTTCGCAGCCATCGGTCTTACGGGAATGCTGCGCGAAAGAAATATTTTCCACAGAAGTCAAGTCGCGCAGTTTTGCGTGGGCGCAACGGCGGCTACCGTGATACGCTATCTTTCGCACGTAATAAGCGGCATTTTCGTTTTCGGCTCGGGCGATCCCGAAAACTACGGAGCGGTCGCGTGGAGCTTTTTGTATAACGCGTTTACGTTTGCCGACCTTGCTATCGTTTTGGTCGTAGCGGTATTGCTTTTCGCGTCAAAAACGGGCAAAAGACTTGTCAATGAAAATTCTTATATAAATTTGAA
>JAQUSX010000016.1 GCA_028710055.1 Clostridia bacterium
GTAATAGTCATTGTAGCATAGTCTATTTCATTTATCAAGTTAGTTAACCCCCTGCCGATTAAAAAATACTTACCGTTAATTTTTCTAAATAGTCGCTATCTAACCGCTCAAAAAATACAAAATTTCGCCTTTATCTATACCGTTAGCGGCGTTTTCGGAAGCTTCTTTTAATTTGTCAATAGTAAGTTTGCTTGAAAATACGTTAATAATTTTTATTTTATCCAGGCTTTTTTCCATATCCGCCATAAATCCGTTTTGATACACTTTTATACCGCACACCGAAAACATATTGCATCTGCTTAATTTTGCTTGTACGGTGTCGCTTGTAAGATACTCGATAAAATCCGTCGCAGTATCTACGTCGGCGCAGCTTCTGCTTATTCCCAGATATTGCGTTAAATCCGTAAAACCCGTTAAAGGGACGGCGTAAATATTTTGCAAACTGCCGCTTTCCACTCTGTTACTTAGACGGTATTCGTCACGCTGCGTACCGATAAGAATAGCGTTCTTTTCCGATAAAAATCGCTCGTACGCTTTATATTGAGTAACGGAATAATCCGCCGATATTTTGACTTTGGCTACTGTCAGCGATAAGGCGGTTAACGGACTGTTGTACGCACCGAAACCGAATAAAATTTCTTGATTTTCAATTTCGATTAAATTTATTTCATTTTTTGAAAACAGAAAATATCCGCCAGTCATATATGGAACGGCGTATTGTTTTGCGCAAAAAACGCCGCCGTTAGCGAAAACATCGGTAGAATTTATCGCGCCTTTATATGTGTCTAAAAAACTTAATATATTCGTTCCCGCGCCCGCCGCAAAGCTGATTAAATCTACCTTTCGGCTTTCCGCCATACTCACAGCCTGCTCCACCGTTAATAAGGTTACGTGAACGTAAATGCCTTTATGGAGTTTTTCGTATTCCAATGCGCGGGCTTTGAGCCAATCCACCCTTGACGCGCTGCCGCCCTCAAAAGTCTCGATATGCCAAAGCTCTATTATGCCTTGTTTTGCGGTGACTGACTGCGCTTTCTTTTGCGCCAAACGCGGGATAATAAATATAGGAGCGGCAATCAAAAATAATATCGCGATAGTTACCGCAACGATTTTACGAATTTTTGCTAACTTGTTCATAAAAATATTTTATGCGGACAAAGCAAAATAAAAAACCGTTGCGAATATTGAGATAAAGGAAAATTAAAATAAAATTAGGATAATTTTTAATAAAATCATTGTTTAAATTTTTTAAAAAATAGCCGCTGTGAAAATATATTTATCTTATATAAAGAGCGCGGAATTTATGAAAAACTCGTTTAAAGGGCGTAATTTACGCAAAAATCGAAATAAATAAATAGTTTAAGCTATATTTATTAACAAATTCAAAGTATTCTATTTACACGGCAGTCAAATTTTGATAGAATAACTGGGACGACACATAAAGAGGAGGGGTTAAATGTAAATGAAACTTAATTATAAACGCACGTTCTTTGTCGGACTTGCTTTTTTCCTTATTTGCGTATTTTGGCAAGCATACGACACATTAATCGCGATTTCGCTCGTCAATAAATTCGGTATGAATCAAACGTGGTCAGGCGTTATTATGGCTCTTGACAACGTTTTGGCGTTATTTATGCTGCCTTTGTTCGGAACGATTTCCGACAATGCGCACGGACCGCTCACCAAAAAACTTGGTAAGCGCACGCCCTTTATACTGATAGGTACTGTTATCGCAGTAATATGCTTCTTCTCTTTGTCGGTAGTAGACGCAAACCAACTAAAAAGTATAAGTTCAGTATCGAATACGGAAACGATTTCCACCGCTTTATGGGACAACAATTATGAAATTGACAATCCTTATTACGGCGTAAATAAAGAAAAATCAACTTACGACTTGACTTATATAGACACTACAATAGAACGCGGTACAATACGGCAAATATTCACCGGCGGCGAAGACATGTTTAAAGCTATTAAGCTTGATAACGACAGCGACGCTGTGACGGTTGCATCCGCGCTGGATATTCAGACAGCCGATCCGTATATCTACAATCCGTATTACAACAAGACTGAAAACGTCCCCTCGGGCGTTAATACGTCTATTTATCGCGGACATCTCAGCGAGATTTACACGGGTAGTTATACCTTTGTAGAAATATATAACGGCGTATACGGCGCAAACCCCGACGACAGCTTCGTAACTCTTTATAAGCCATTAGTATCGGCTGCAAATAGCGGCGCAAAAACGACCTTTACAGGCACAGTTGCGGCTTTAAGGTCGGCGTATGTCAGCGAAATAACGGCAAATGATAATACAAACTTGGTTATGTTCATACTAATACTGCTCGTTTTGCTTATCACAATGGCGACTTTCCGCTCGCCCGCTGTCGCTCTTATGCCTGCGGTCACTGTTAAACCTATGCGAAGCAAAGCTAACGCCATAATCAATATTATGGGGGTAATCGGCGGGTCGCTGGTACTGGGACTCGGCATGGTATTAGGCACAGGACAAGCGTCTAACGCTTTGATGAATTATATTCCGTTTATTTCCATCTGCTGCGGCATAATGCTTATTGCCCTAGTCATATTCTTGATTACGGTAAGAGAACCGAAATTATGCGACGAAATGGAAAAAATCACAGCGGAAAATCATCTCGACGACGAACCATCTGCTCAAACTCAAGCCGGCGTTAAAACAAAAGTAAAAATGGACAAGAGCAAACTGCGTTCTTTCATATTCCTTCTGCTTTCGATAGCGTTTTGGTTTATGGGTTATAACGCGGTTACGAGTAAATATTCTTTGTACGCATTGAACGTACTTCAAATGGACTACAACACAACTTTGCTTATCGCTCAGATAGCTGCTCTTATCGCCTTTTTCCCTGCTGGCATGCTCGCGACAAAAATCGGCAGAAAGAAAACCATTATGGGCGGAATAGTATTACTAACGGCAAGCTTCATTGTCGCTTCATTTATGAACAGCAACAGTAGCGTTATCGTAATGAATATTTTGTTTATTTTGGCAGGCATAGCTTGGGCATCGATAAACGTAAACTCTCTGCCTATGGTGGTAGAGCTTGCAACGGGAGCTGATGTCGGCAAATATACAGGATTTTACTACACAGCATCGATGGCTGCGCAAACAGTCACCCCAATATTGAGCGGCGGACTTATGGACGGATTTAACACTATGGAAGTACTCTTCCCTTACGCTTCAATATTTGTGGCTTTATCATTTGTGACTATGATATTCGTACGTCACGGAGACAGTAAACCCATAGCGCCCAAAAATGTTATGGAATCAATAGGAGAGGCCGATTAGCGGCCGTTTCTCGGCAGAATGAAAATCTGATGTAACAACAAAAGACCTTCAAACAAAACCGCGAAACAAACGCGGTTTTGTTTTACTTTAAAAAAATAATATTGTATAATTGCTTTTATGAATTCTAAGAACAGACTCACCACAAATTTGTGGAACAAAAACTTTACGATTTTAGTCATAGGAAGTTTCATATCAATGATGGGCTATACATGCGCCAGCTTTGCTATGAGTCTATTGGTATATGACGAATCGAAGCAAGTTTTATTTTTCGCCTTGACGCAAGTAGCCGCAATGCTTCCGCGTATTATTATGCCTATGCTTGCGGGAACGTATTTTGACAGACACAGTCGGGCGAGATCAATTTTCAAACTAGACTATGGCTACACTATCATATTTGCGATAGTGACAGTTCTGTTATATTTTAAATCTTTCCCGTATTGGCTGTTTATTTTTGTTTCGCTCATTATCGGTTCAATTGACGGCGCTTATATGGTTGCGTTTGACAGCGTTTTCCCGTTGCTCACCACCACTAAGACAACCCGCAAAGCGTATTCGATAAACAGTATGCTTTACCCGATAGCTTCGATTATTACGGCTCCGCTTACTTTGTTCTTTTACGACAAAATCGGTCCGCTCGCTATTTTTGCAGGCTCTACCTTGCTTTTCGCTATCACCGCTACGGTCGAAACTTTAATAAAAGTAAGGGAACCTCATTTAGTGCGATTTGATCCCGAAAAACAAGCGAAACTGCCGCCAAGCCCGAAAGAACTTGAGCTATCGGAACTCGGCATAGATATCGTAGCTCAACAGGAAGTAAAAGAGCGCACACATTTCTTTACTGACTTTAAGGAAGGTGTAAAATATATACTCGCCGAAAAAGGACTTATGGCTATCACGATGTATTTCTTCGTGTTAAGTATTACGGGCGCGTTAATGGGAACTTTAATGATTCCTTACTTCCGCTCCACTACCGGTTGGGCATTGGGCGGCTGGCAGATGGAAGGAATGTACGCTTATATGATTATTTTCGGGGCGTCCACTATCGGTCGGTTGGTCGGCGCAAATGTCCAGTACAGGGTAAAATTTAAAAAAGAAAAACGCTTTAACGTCGCGGTTGCGGTTTACTTAATAACTTCTCTCATTTATATAATTGTATTCCATTTACCTTTATGGTTTATGATTATACTAATGTTAATTGAAGGTATGCTATCCGTAACAAGCTACAATATTCGTATTTCGTCGACGCAAGTTTACGTACCCGACAATAAGCGCGGCAGATTTAACGGAGCATTCCTTTTCTTTAATATGCTTGGAAGTATAGTCGGACAGCTTATTGCCGGATTCATCGGCGACCTTAATTGGAGCGTGCCTATTATCGTTTCGGTGGCATTCATTTTCAACTTTGCGGCGGTATTCTTCATCGTATTCCCCGCGAAAAAATCTATATCTACTATTTACAACGCCGACTTATAAAAAAACAAAACCGTTTGAGATAATCAAACGGTTTTTTTATTTATTAATAAATTTTGAAAATGCTGGGCTAGCGAACTATACGATTATATTTACAAGCCTGTTAGGAATAACGATAACCTTTTTGACGGCGGCGTCAGCTAAAAGTTTTTTCACCGTCTCATTTTCAAGCACAAATCTTTGAATACCTTTTTCGTCAAGGCTCGTGTCTATCATAAGTTTAGCTCTGACCTTGCTGTTTATCTGTACGGCTATTTCTATTTCGCTGCGTACAAGCGCGCGCTCGTCGACTGTGGGGAAACCGCCGTCGATAACGGAAAATTTTTGTCCCGAAATCTGCCAAAATTCTTCGCATAGATGCGGACAAATGGGAGCCAAAAGTCTTATTAAATCCAGAACCGTATCAAAATAAAGTTTGCCGTTTATCGCGCCTTCATCGTATTTATTAAGGGCGTTAGTAAGTTCCATCATTCGAGCTACCGCCGTATTAAAGCTGAACGCGGGGTAGTCTTCGTTGACGGCTTTTATCGTATTGTTGCGGACAAAATTAAGTTCTTCGTCATTTGCGGTTTTTTCGTTTATATTTTTAACTTCGTTTGCCCTTTCCACGATACGCTCGACTCTTTCTATCCATTTTGCTATCGCTTTTATTCCGTCGTCATTCCACGGACCGCCTTCAATATATTTGAAGCCAAACGCCAAATAAGCTCTAAATACGTCGCTGCCGTATTTATTAACATACGGGTCGGGAGAGATAACGTTGCCTTTACTTTTACTCATTCGGTTTCCGTCGGGACCAAGTATTGCGCCTTGATGAACGAGCGACCTAAAAGGCTCGTCAAAATGCAAATATCCCATATCGCGCAACGCTTTTGTGAAAAACCGTGCGTACAACAAGTGCATGCAAGCGTGTTCGGGTCCGCCGACATATTTGTCGACCGGCAGCATCTTGTCAATCAAAGCCATGTCAAAAGGTTTGTCGGTGTTTTTATTATCAGGGTAACGCAAATAATACCAACTGCTGCAAACAAAAGTATCAAGTGTATCGACTTCGCGTTTTGCTTTTGCTCCGCATTTTGGGCAAACCGTATTTACAAATTCCTCGTGTTTCGCAAGCGGACTTACGCCGTCGGGAGTAAAGTTAACGTCATAAGGCAATCTAACAGGCAATTGTTCTTCTGGTACAGGCACAATACCGCAATGTTCGCAATATACGACAGGTATAGGCGCGCCCCAGTATCTTTGACGGGAAACAAGCCAGTCGCGCAAGCGATAGTTGGTGACGAGTTTTCCTTTGCCGGTTTTTTCAAGCTTTTTAGCGACAGCTATACAACCTTTTTCAGAAGTAAGACCGTCGAACTCGCCGCTATCAGTCATTATACCGTATTCCGTGTAAGGTAAATCGTCGTTTTCGCCATTTGCGTTTTTTATAACCCGTTTGATATTCAATCCGTGTTTTTTAGCGAATTTATAATCTCTTTCGTCGTGAGCAGCAACGCCCATAATAGCGCCTGTGCCGTAAGAATAAAGTACGTAATCTCCTACCCATACAGGCACTTTTTCACCGTTTAAAGGATTAAGCGCATAGCTTCCCGTGAAGACGCCGGTTTTTTCTTTTGACGTCGAAAGTCTTTCGATTTCAGTCGTCTTTGCGGCTTGAAGCTTATATTCTTCCACAGCGGCTTTGTTTTCCGACGTTGTGATAATGTCTACCAAAGGATGTTCGGGCGCAAGTACGGCGTATGAACAGCCGAGCAGCGTGTCCGCTCTAGTCGTAAACACCTTAAAATTATTTTTGCCGTCTTGCATATCAAAGACCAGTTCCGCGCCTTCGCTTTTGCCGATCCAGTTGCGCTGCATAATTTTTGTGCGTTCGGGCCAATCGAGATTATCTAAACAATTCAGCAATTCTTCAGCATAGTCCGTTATTTTGAAAAACCATTGAGTAAGATTTTTACGAATAACGGTAGACTCGCATCTTTCGCATTTTCCGTCGATTACCTGCTCGTTAGCCAAAACGGTATTGCAGCTTGGGCACCAGTTAACAGGAGCGTTTTTGCGGTAAGCAAGTCCGTGTTTAAATAACTGCAGAAACATCCATTGCGTCCAACGGTAATAATCGGGCATGCACGTGGCAAGCTCGTAATCCCAGTCGAACATAGCACCCATGTCTTTGAGCTGGCGTTCCATATATTCAATATTTTTTAACGTAGAGTCTTGGGGGTGAATACCCGTCTTTATTGCGTAATTTTCGGCGGGCAAACCAAAGGCGTCAAAACCCATCGGCTCAAAAATATTTTTGCCTTTCGCGCGCATAAATCTGGCGTAACTGTCGGACAATCCGTAGTTATACCAATGACCGACGTGCAGTTTGTCGCCAGACGGATAGGAAAACATTTCCAATACGTAATGTTTATTATCAATTTTTGTTTTGTCGAACGCGTAAAGTTTCGTGTCCGCCCAAATTTTGTTCCATTTTTTTTCAATTTCTACATAATCCATAAAATCACCCTGCCAAACTTAAAAAGTATTAGGAAAATTGTAATACGATTAAGGGCTTTGTGTCAAATGATTTTAAATTTCTTACGGCTTTTTAGCTTTACTTTTGCCCAAAATAGGCTAAAATAATCTTATGTTGCTTTATTATTTGATTTTTATCGCCGTAATGAGCATTATAGCTTTCATTATGTATTATGTCGACAAAGAGCGAGCCATCGATGAAAAACGCCGCATAAGCGAAAAAGCGCTGCTTTTGATTTCCGTTTTCGGGGGCGCGGCGGGCGGATACTTGGCTATGAATATCTTTCGCCACAAAACCCGCGTTTGGTATTTTAACGTCGTCAATATTCTCTTTATTTTCTTTGATATAGTAATAGGTTTATTAATAACCTTTTATATTCCGTATATATTTTATTAAACGTAATTTATTAGATTTTTATAAAGTCCACAAAAAATCCATTGACCGATTTGCTCAATGGATTAAATATTTATTTAAAATTTTTAATAAAAGATTGCTCTTATATGCTTAATTTCCCGTGACTCTGGCAACAACCACCGTCATATCGTCTTTCGGCGTGTTCGAGCATTTTTCCATAGCTTTTTTCATAAATTCGTCAGCGATAATCTGCGGATTCGTAAGGGATGTATGCTCAAGCATTTCGCCGATTTCATTCTTGTCTTCAAAGCAGTCGTAAAAACCGTCGGTATACAGCACAATCATATCGCCGCTTTGCAAAGCTTTTTTCGTGCTGGACGGTTTCATTTCCTCCAAGACACCCAAAGGCAGATTGCCGCCGCTTATAAACTGCACATCTCCGTTACATCTAACAAGCGACGTTGGCGAACCGAGTTTAATAAAATCTGTCAAGCCTCGATTAAGATTTACCACGCAGATATCCACGGCGGTAAAGTTTTCCTCGTTGGCGGTGGCCAGCAGTTTATTAACCGAACTAAGTATAATATCGTTGTCAAACCCCGCCTTGTAAAAGTTTTCGACAAGCGATATAGCGACGTTGCTCGTTTTTTCGGCGCTCACACCGCTGCCCATACCGTCGCAAAGCGCAAGCATAAATTTGTCATTATTGATTTTGATGAAAGAAA
>JAQUSX010000017.1:0-2695 GCA_028710055.1 Clostridia bacterium
GCAAACGATTTTTGAATACGCGGGGTTAACGGCAATGAGTTTTTCCCACTCTTTTTTTGACATTTCCCTTGTTACGGGAGAAATATATCGGGGAATATAATTTTCTTTTTTAACTAATTTTAAACCAGCTTTTGTCACAAGTTTTTCCGCAATGTGTTTTGCGATAGCGGGAGCGGACGAAAGACCGGGAGAACATATGCCCGCAACGGTAATGAGATTGTCGTCCTGTCTTATGATAAAATCGTTACCCGCAACGGCTCTCACACCCGAAAAAACTCTTATGACGTTTCTGAAATTTATGTTTTTAATAATACGCGCGGTGTCTTGTTTTACGTAATTAAGCCCTTCCGCTTGCGTTGCGGTATCGTCGCCAAGCTTTACGTTAATTGCCGTAGGACCGACGATAACGTTACCGTCCGCCGACGGAGAAACCAAACAGCCTTTGCCTTTTTCATTCGGCAATGGAAAACAAGTGTGATTATATTTTTTGCGTTCGACCGTGTCGAGAACAAAATAATCGCCGCGGGTAAAAACGTAATCTATTTTCGGTCCGTTGCACATCTCGCTGATTTTATCCGCGCCGTAGCCAGCCGCGTTTATCAAAACTTTTGTGTCAAACTGACCTTTATTTGTGAAAACCGTATAACTTGTTTTATTCTTTTCGATTTTTGATATTTGGCATTCAAGCTCAATCTTTGCGCCGTTAACAGCCGCCTGCTCGGCAAGCGCAACCGTCATTTGATACGGCGAAACTACCGCTGCCGTAGGAGCAAATAGACCGTATTCCACTTCGTCGGAAATATTAGGCTCTAGTTCCAAAAGTCTTTTGCGGTCAAGTATTTCAAGCCCTTTTACGCCGTTTTTTTCGCCCCTTGCCAAAAGTTCTTTTAATTTATCGAGTCCGTTACGGTCGCCCAGCACAAGCGAACCTATGTTTTTGTAAGGCACGCCGAGTTCACGGGCAAGGTCGGGATACATTTGACTTCCCAAAACGTTAAATAAAGCTTTTTTTGTGTTCGGTTCGGCGTCGTAGCCCGCGTGAACAATGCCGCTGTTAGCTTTTGACGCGCCGCAAGAAACGTCTTCTTCTTTTTCCAGCAAGACTACGTCAAGTTTGTATTTTGTTAGTTCCCTCGCAATGGCGCAGCCTATTACGCCGCCGCCAATTATTAGTACGTCATACATATATATTCACCTAACCATAAAATTCTAAGTAAATTATACCAAAGTAGATTTAATATGTAAACAGTTTAAATTGCTCTGGCTAGAAAAATGCAATTTTCATTGAATTAAGAATTGAAAGTTGTCTAATAAATTAAGATTAAAAAAAATTTTCGAAAATAAAAAAAATCCCGCCATAGCCGTCTTTTCGTTCGTTCAACCTGATTTAACTCAGGTGGGTAATTAGCCGTCTTTTTTTGTCTTCCACCGGAAAAAATTTCTCTAACTTTTTTATAAAAGCCGTCGAGGCCTGACATATTAGAACGGACGTCGTTCCCCTTTATTTATTGTGGTTGACACTATTACGAAAATAACGCACAAGGCAGGATACTTATTATTTTAATTTTATTTTTTCACCGTAAAAATAATATAGCAGATTCAAAATGAAAAATCAAGAGTAAAAAATTGACAAATTTTATACGCTTAAGCTCTGATTTAATTCTTCATTCAGTTTTTTATCTTTTTTGTGAAGCGTCGCCGTAACGACGAAAATAATCGCGGCAATCAGCTGCGCCGACGTTGAAAAGATAACCATTGTAATAATCGAAACGTCGTAAAGTATTCCCGTTAACCAGCTTCCCAAAAACCATGAAACGCCGAAACAAAGCTGAAAAGCCCCGTAACCCTTTGAGCGGTTGCTTTTGCTTGTTAACGTCGCTATCGCCGCTTTCATTATAGATTCCTGCGCTCCCATACCGATACCCCACATTATAACGCCGAACGCGAGCGCGGTCAGGCTGTTTGCGAAGAATATCAATATAGCGAAAGGCGCGGACAATAGCGCCGAGATAACGAGAGTAATGAACCCGTATTTATCGTATAGTATGCCGAAAAGCAAAGCGGAAAAAGCGTCCGCAAGCATTGCGCCCGAATAGAGTAAAGGCAGATAATTGGTCGCGACTAATGTATTCGCGCTTTCATGAGCCGTAATCAAAGGAAAATCTATAAACCCGAAAGCAAAAACGCAAACGGCAAAAAGATATACGATATACGTTCTTCTCAGACCGCCTTTTGAGTTAACGTTTTCTTTTTCATAGTTTTCGGGATGCGGGAATTTTCTTTTTGAGAAAAACAGCAGCAGCATGCACGCAATCGCGGGTATGCCAAGAGCGGCAAAACAAATAGCGAACTGATTATGCTCCGTCATATCGGTTGTGAAAAGCATAATTAAAAATAAAAGGGTAGGTCCTAAAAAAGCCCCTATTTGGTCGATAAATTCTAAGATTGCAAAACTTTTGCCTTCGCCGTTTTCTCTTGCGGCGAATGAAATCATCGTGTCTTTAGCTGGTTTTTTAATAGCGTTGCCTATTTTTCCGACAAGAAGCAATCCGCACGCTAGAACCCAGCCCCCTTCGGGCACTAAGGCAAGGAAAGGAATAAAAAGCAAATCGATAGCATAACCGATTAAGGTCATAGTCCAATATTTTTTGGTTTTGTCAGCTAAATATCCCGTTAATAAGCGTAAGCCGTACCC
>JAQUSX010000017.1:2795-8134 GCA_028710055.1 Clostridia bacterium
TGACCTCTGTATTGTTCCATAATGAATAAAGACTCTATCATAGCGATTTTATCCTTAAATTCTATTATAGACATACCTATCGGATTGCCGTCGTTAAATACGAGATAGGACACAGCTTTTTCGCCTTTAATTATATCTTGCCAATATGGATCATCAATTTGCGGTTCGGGATGACGGTAATCCGCAAGAAACTTCGGCAAAAACGGAGTCATAGCGATATCAAGATCTTTGTTAAATTTCATAACCGTAGCGAGATTTTTTTCGTCAGTTACTATAATTATTTCCGTCATTTTCTTGCTCTCCTTATTAAAAACAATTAAAAAGCATTATATCACGGAATAAAATATGATACAACTTTTTTGAATAGTTGTTAAAAATAAAACAACCGCAACAACGCAAAGTAACTTTGCTCTGTCGCGGTTTTAGCATAATCCATAGAAATTGATATTTTATGAATTTATGTAATCAATTAAAATATTCAAAATCTCTTGAGCTTGTTCTGAATTTATCTCTTCAAACTTATCATTAATCTCAATAATACGCTTTTTTCTAATGGTTATAGCGGAATCTAAACTTTTTAAATAATCGACGGTTTCTCCTGTCGTGAGACACGCACTAAAACAGAGTTCACATTTATTTTCTATAAATATTTTAACAGCATCTACTAATAATTTTTTTGTATCTCCATATGTGCAAATTCCAATTTTTTTATTATTTATTTCTAACACAATTATAACGTTTAATACACGACATACTCCGCTGAGTCTATCTCTTTTCTCTTTATCAATTTGAGCTTTAATTTTGTTAATTAATTGCTGATTATCTTTTATTCCATCTTTATACTGATATATGATTTTACTATTTGGAAATTTTTCTAAAATTTTTAAAATTAATAGTTTTAAAGTAGTTGTTTTTCCTATATTACCTTTACCTTGAAGTGCAACAATTTTCATATTTACTCCATTTTAATTAAAATATACTTTTGTATATTATAACATGTAAAATTCAATATGCAATACATAAAATAAATAATGACCAAAATCGAGCATAGTCGAGATTTTGCGTTTGGTTGGAATAGCGGATAAGCCGCCAAAAAAAGAAACGCCGAAGAAAACTTTCTTCGGCGTGATAAATACGGGCGTGATTTCCTGATGGTGCGAAGTTCGTCGGACTCGTAAGGAATGAGCGAAGCGAATGACGGAATAGCGAGCGCCAGCGAGCGTCACAAAAAAGGTTTGAGGACGACTTCGGCGTAACAAAAAACCGCGAGCAGGCAAGCAAACAAAGTTTGCGAGCGGTGTCGCGGTTTTTTTGTGGTGCCAGTGGTCGGACTCGAACCGACACGGAGTTGCCCCCGAGGGATTTTAAGTCCCTTGCGTCTGCCATTTCGCCACACTGGCAAATATGAAAACCTGCCGCCTAAGTTTAGTAGCAACAGGTTTAAGGTTGGAGGCACCACCCGGAATCGGACCGGGGATAGAGGTTTTGCAGACCTTTGCCTTACCGCTTGGCTATGGTGCCACAAACTAGACAAAAAACGCTGATAAAAAATGGAGCGGGAGACGGGATTCGGACCCGCGACATTTGCCTTGGCAAGGCAACGCTCTACCACTGAGCCACTCCCGCGTATGATTTACCAGCGAGTTATAGTTTACCAAACATAGTATAAAAAATCAAGCGATTTTCAGTATGTTTTTTGGGTTTTTTATGGAAAAACGGGATATATTACAGGCTTTTTTTCGTCGATTGCTTATGTTATGACGGTCTATTTTATATGTAGTTTTGTTTACGATTTTTTGTTACTCAATCGAGATAATATAGTAATACAAGGGCTGTCCGCCGTAAAGCAAAGTCACTTCACAGTCGGGAAAAGCTTCTTGAGCGAGAGCGGAAAATTCGTTGGCTTCTTCTTCGGTAACGTCGCAGCCGTAATAAAGCGAAATAATCTCGTGTTCGGGTTTTTTCATTTTTTTAATCAGTTCGATAGTAACTTTATCGACATTAGAGCCTTTGGTTACTATATCGTGACTATCTATACCGATAATATCGCCTTTACCGATTTTCAATCCGTTAACTTCGGAATTGCGTACGGCAAAAGTGACGGAACCGCTTGTAATGGATTGAATAACGTCGTTCATATTATGAACGTTATCTTGCGCGGAAACCTCGGGATTATAAGATAAAACCGCGGCAAGTCCTTGCGGAATGTCGGTTGTGGGAACAACCAAAACGTTTTTGCTTGGCACAAGCGCTCTCGCTTGCTCAGCAGCCAAAATAATGTTTTTATTGTTAGGCAAAACGATTACGCTTTCAGCGTTAATGTGCTTGATTGCCGAACTGATATCGTTTGCGCTCGGGTTCATCGTTTGACCGCCTTCTATGATTTGGTCAACCATCAAATCCTTGAAAATCGAAGAAAATCCGTCGCCCGCGCACACAGCCAAAAGCCCTACGGGTTTGCGCTCAGCTTCCATTTTTTTGCGCAGTTCACGGTTTTGTTCCAGCATATTTTCAATTTTTATCTTGTCTATTTCGCCAAGCTCCAACGCGTGCGCCAAAGCGACGCCGGGATTATTGGTATGAACGTGAACTTTGACAAGATTTAGGTCGCCGATTACAAGCACGCTATCGCCCATATTGTTGAACGTGTCGCGAAGTTTGTCTATATCGGTCAAAGTCGTCTTTTTGTGAAGATTTATGATAAAAAATTCGGTGCAATAACCAAATTCGATATCGTCTAGGGAATCGTAGTCAATAAATACGTGGTCGTCGTCGGTATCGGGCGCAATTGTGGTTGTGGAAACGGAAAAATTGTAATCTTCCGCTCCCGAAATCTCTTGCTCTAAATATCCGCTCAATAGACCTTTGAAAAATAATACCAAACCGAATCCGCCCGAGTCCACTACGCCCGCTTTTTTCAGTACGTCCAGCATTTCGGGTGTCTGCGCCAGTATTTCTTCGCCCGACTTAATAAGGTTTTCCAAAAAGTCCTGAATAGTAAGCGGTCTATGGGAAAATTCCAAAGCCGACTCGCTCATTACGCGAATAACGGTGAGCATCGTGCCTTCTTTGGGTTTTGAAACAGCGCTATATGCTAGCTCCGTTCCGCGTTTCATAGCGTTGGCAAAAATCTTTATATCGATGTCGTTTGACGTCGCTATTACGGAAGAAAAGCCTTTTAATATTTGAGAAAGAATGACGCCGCTGTTTCCCCTCGCGCCTTTTAATGCGCCTTGTGAAACGGCTTGCGCCAATTCGTCCATACTTGCGGTTGTTAAGTTGTTAAGTTCGTTGACAACGGACTTCATCGTCAACGACATATTCGTGCCCGTATCTCCATCGGGAACGGGGAACACGTTTAGCGCGTCTATTTGCGCTCTATTTATATCTAATGATATCGCGCCTGAAATTACCATGCGTTTCATGACGGCGTGATTTATATATTTTTCCGAGGCTGTGCGTGCTGCTGCTGCCATAACGACTCCTTGAAGTAAATTATAATTTTACGCCTACAACGTGGACGTTGATTTCTTCCACGATCATACCGGTGAATTTTTCCAGACCGTATTTGACCGTGCTCTTCAAACTAGCGGCGACGGCTGATATAGACACACCATATCTGAAAACAACATACAAATCGATATAGATTCTGTCACCCTTCGTAACTATTCTTACACCGCGGCTTTTGCTGTTTATCTTAAATAAATCGGCTACGGTATCGGAAAACTTGCGAGGGACTTTGTCAACAACTCCGTAGCAGTCCATCGCCAGATGTCCCGCAAGCGAGGCAACGACGTCGTCCGTTATGGTGATGCTTCCGTATGAGTTTTGTGTTCGAAGTGACATTTATCCCGTCCTCCAAAAAATTTGAGCGTATTTATAATACATTAGTTTTGATTTTTTTACAAGTGATTTTTCATTATTAACAAGTCTTTGTACTCTTTTTTAAAAAAAATATTAGCGGAATTTAGTTGCCAAAACAAGTTTGGCTGTGTTATTATGTACAAGCAAGAAAAAGCGTCTTAAACAGGAGGTGTGGTCAATGTCTAAACAGTGCGCTATATGCGGAAAAAGCAAAATGAGCGGCAATAACGTTTCGCACTCAAAACGCAGAACGCCCAAAACATACAGTGCTAACCTGCACAAGGTTAAAGTGGAAATCGAAGGAAAAGAATCCACTGAATACGTATGCACCCGTTGTTTGAGAACCGCGAACAAAAACGAAAAATAATTTTGTTCATACGTGAATTTTGAAGCGACCGTTTTTACGGCCGTTTTTTTCTTTGCCAAAAAAACTTTTTTTGCGTTTGGGCAATAGTTATTAAATATATAATTAGAAATTATAAAAAAATTTAGGTATTGATAATAAGCGTTTGTTTTGGTATACTTATTTTTAGAACATAAAAAAAGATTTTTGGGGGGTAATATATGAGTTTTCTGCTATCTTTTTTTGAAGGAAACACATTCTTTTTCGGCTGGGAAGTCGATTTTATCTTATTTTTACAAAAATTAAGCTCTTCTTTTTCCGACGCATTAGCAAAAATAGTGACGATGTTCGGCGAAGAATACATTATGGTAGCTATTTTAGGTTTTTTATATTGGTCTTACAACAAAGCTTTCGGCGAATTTGTGGGATTTAACCTTCTGACGGTTAACGTTCTAAATCCAATGATAAAAAATATAGCCAACCGCAGACGTCCGTATTTTGATAATCCCGACATTGAATGTAAAAAACTTGTGGACGCCAATGCTGATCCGTTGGACGTAGTGGCGCAAGGATACTCTTTCCCGTCGGGACATTCGTCGGGCTCCGCCGCGATATATTCGTCGCTGCCCGTGTACAAGCGCAAAAACTGGCTTATCGTCATTGCCGTCGTTATTCCTTTATTAGTGGGATTGTCTCGTTGTTATCTTGGCGTACACTACCCTACCGACGTAATAGCGGGCTGGGCTTTGGGACTGTTCGTCGTGTTCTTTATGTATTTTTTGCGTTCCGTAATCAAAAACAAATATTATATTTATCTGGCGACTTTGGCGATAGCTCTTATCGGTGTTTTTTATTGCACCACGAACGATTATTACACAAGCCTGGGTATGCTGGCTGGATTTATCGGCGGAATATTTTTCGAAGAAAAAATTACAAAATTTAAAAACACCCGCGTGTGGTGGCGTATGATTTTGCGTGTTGTTATCGGCGGAGCTTTATATATCGGACTAAACGAACTTATAAAACTTCCAGTAAAAATAGTTCCGGGCGGATCGGAATGGCTTGAAACCGCTTCCGCTGGCAATTTTGCTTTCCGCGTGGTAAGATACGCGATAGTTACATTCTTTGTAAT
>JAQUSX010000018.1 GCA_028710055.1 Clostridia bacterium
TGGGTAATAAGTTCCAACAAAAAACGGATTGCCCGCGCTGTCCGTAAAAACGCTCATAGGCCACCCTCCGCCACCCGTTGCCGCTTGGCAAGCGCGCATATACACATTGTCTATGTCGGGTCTTTGTTCACGATCGATTTTTACGCTTACAAAATTTTCATTCAAAATTTTCGCTACCGACTCGTCTTCAAAACTTTCTTTCGCCATAACGTGACACCAATGACACGAATAATAGCCGATACTAAGAAAAATGGGTTTATCTTCTCTATTAGCTTTACTAAACGCTTCCTCGCCCCAAGGATACCAGTCAATAGGGTTAAGAGCGTGTTGTTGCAAATACGGACTCGTTTCGTCCTTTAAATGATTTTTTTTATTCTTTTCAGCCATATTTATTAGTATTTGCAAAAATTGTTGATTAAATTTATTAAAATTTTTTTAAAAAGCGTTGAGAATAATATTGTTTTTTGCTTCAAATTATTGAAAAAAAACTAAAAATATGGTATTGTTTAAAATGTTTTGAGATTGAAGGTGGAGGTTAAAAATATGACTAAGTATATTTTCGTTACGGGAGGCGTTGTTTCGGGACTTGGCAAGGGCATAGTTATGGCTTCGCTCGGAAGGCTACTAATAAGCCGCGGACAAAACGTCATTGCCCAAAAACTAGACCCTTATATAAATATAGATCCGGGCACTATGAGTCCTTATCAGCACGGGGAAGTTTTCGTCACCGAAGACGGAGCGGAAACCGACCTTGATCTTGGTCACTACGAAAGATTTATTAACGTCAATCTCAACCGTTACAGCAATCTCACTACAGGCAAAATTTTTTGGAACGTATTAAACAAAGAACGTCGGGGCGAATACCTTGGCGAAACCGTTCAAACTATTCCGCATATAACTAATGAAATAAAAGACTTTATTCACGCCGTAGGCAAAAAAACGAACGCCGACGTCGTAATGACGGAAATCGGAGGCACGATAGGCGATATTGAAAGTCAGCCGTTTTTGGAAGCGATACGTCAAATATCAGGCGACGTGGGACGCGAAAACTGCCTTTATATACACGTTACGCTTGTTCCGCTTATCGCAAGCAGCGGCGAGCAAAAATCAAAGCCCACGCAACACAGCGTAAAAGAGCTTAGAAGTATGGGCATTTCGCCCGATATAATCATTACCCGATGCGATTTTCCGCTTGACGACAGCACCCGCAAAAAAATCAGCTTGTTCTGCGACGTTAAGCCCGATTGCGTTATCGACAGTCTCACCGTCCCCACTATTTATTCCGCGCCGATAATGCTTGAAAATCAAAATCTCTCCGAGATAGTATGCAGAGAGCTCCACATAAAAACCAAACCTATCAATCTGACCCCTTGGAAAGAAATGCTTAACCGCATTGAAAACGCTGTTAAACCCGTTAATATCGCTCTCGTCGGAAAATACGTTAAAATGCGCGACGCTTATTTATCGGTTTCCGAAGCGTTGCGTCACGGCGGCTATGAAAACGGCGCAAAAGTAAATATAAACTGGATAGAATCCGAAAGCTTGACTTATGAAAACGCGGAAAATATTTTAGGACGCGCGGACGGAATAATAGTTCCAGGCGGTTTTGGCGACAGAGGCATACTGGGCAAAATTGTCGCGGCGAATTACGCCAGAACGCATAACATTCCGTATTTTGGAATTTGCTTAGGTATGCAAACGGCGGTAATAGAGTTTGCCCGCAATGTCTGCGATCTTGCCGATGCCGATTCGGCGGAATTTAATAAAAAGTCGCAGCACAAAGTCATAGATATTATGCCCGACCAAAACTCAAAACAAGATAAAGGCGGCACGATGAGACTTGGCGCGTATCCATGCGAAATCAAACCCGACACGGTTTTACGTTCCGTTTACGGCAAAAAAGAAATCTCCGAGCGTCACCGCCACAGATACGAGTTTAATAATGATTACCGCGAAATAATGACGCAAAACGGACTGACTATAAGCGGCACAAGTCCCGACGGCAAACTCGTGGAAGCGGTGGAAATAGAAAAACATCCGTTTTTTGTGGGCGTTCAGTTCCATCCCGAATTTTTATCCCGCCCCGACAAAGCGCATCCGCTGTTTAAATCTTTTATCAAAAAAAGTCTTGAATATAGAGAAAATAAATAAATATAACTTATAAATGAGTATATGAAAACCGCGTTATAAAACGCGGTTTTTTAATTATAAATTGCTAAACACACTTAAGTAAATTTCAATTTTTTTTATACCTTATGTAATTTTGAACAAATTAAATTTCTTCAAACTGATCTTTACCCGCTCCGCAAAGAGGACAAACCCAATCTTCGGGTATATCTTCCCATTTTGTTCCCGCCGCTATTCCGCTGTCGGGGTCGCCTTGCGTTTCATCATAAATGTATCCGCAAATCATACATTTGTATTGTTTCATTGATTTTATCTCCTTTTATTTTATTTATTTTATTCCTGCAGTTTCGCCGCGAAATTTCTGCCGTATTCGCGTAATTTTTCCGTAACATCCTCATCGGGCGTCCACAGCGTTTTAAAGCCTTCGTCTATTAAAGTAAAGCCCGCTTTCGTTAATTCTTCGTTTATCATTTTCACAGACTCGCCGCTCCAACCGTAACTGCCAAAAGCCGCCGCGTATTTATTTTTCATTTTCATTCCGCGGATAAGCTCCAGTATTCCCGCGGTGGAATACAGATAGCCGTTATTAACGGTAGGCGAACCTACTAAAATAGCTTTCGAGCGGAAAACTTCCGTTATAATATCGGTCTTGTCGAATTTTGACGAATTTAAAAGTTTTATAGTTACTTCTTTGTCGGCTTGCTCGATACCGCAAGCGATAGCTTCCGCCATTTTGCGCGTGGAATTCCACATCGTATCGTAAACGATAGATATTTGGTTTTCTTTATATCCGTCAGCCCATGCCAAATATTTTTTTACTATTTCAATAGGGTTTTCTCTCCAAATCAATCCGTGACTAGGGCATATCGTATCGATAGGCAGATTCATTTGCATTATTTCTTTGATTTTTTTCGTCACCATAACGCTAAACGGAGTCAAAATATTCGCGTAATATTTCAAAGCCTCTTCGTATAGCTGGCTTTGGTCAACGGTATCGTTAAACAGCGACTCGGTTGCGAAATGCTGACCAAAACCGTCGTTACTAAACAATATATTCTCGCCGCTCAAATAACTAAACATAGTATCGGGCCAATGCAGCATCGGCGCTTCAATAAAAGTCAATTCCGTGTCGCCAAGGTTAAGCTTGTCCCCTGTTTTTACAACGACAAAATTCCAGTCTTTATGATACTGACCTTTGATTGATTTTACAGCGTTCGCCGTGCAGTAAATCGGCGTATTTGGGATTTCGCTCATCAAAGCGGGCAGCGAACCGCTGTGGTCCACCTCGCCGTGATTTGCTATGATAAAGTCGATTTTATTTAAATCGATTTCTTTTTTGAGTTTACCGACAAACTCTTTGTCATACGGCATCCAAACGGTATCGATAAGGGCGGCTTTTTTGTCCTTGATAAGATAAGAATTATACGACGAGCCTCTGTGCGTAGAAAATTCGTCTCCGTGAAATTTTTTCAATTCCCAGTCGGTTTTGCCGACCCAAGTCACTTTGCTGGTAATTTTTTTACTCATAATATTTTCCTTCTATTTGTTTTCTTTTATATACGTAGGCGCGTTTTTTGGCATTTTTGCCTTTATAACCCTTTGATAATACGAATAAGTCATAGGGGTATCGCTCGAAACAACGTCGGCGTCAATAACTTTGCCTATAAAAACAGTATGTGTGGCCGTTTCCGTTTTGCCTACTAGTTCGCACGTAAAATAAGCGCAGCCTTCGGAAAGAACGGGCATATCTTGTTTTACTTCGTATTCTACCGTTTTAAATTTATCAAAATCCTTACCCGAACGAAAACCAAAAAGACCTAAAATAAGCGGATTTATTTTTTCACCAAGTACGTTTATGCAAAATCTCTTTGTTTTTGCGATACAGGGATTTGTAAAGTTGTCGTGATTTATGCTTAACGCGATAAGAGGCGGCTCGGAGGTTATTTGCATAACGCTATTCGCGACGCATCCTGTAGGTCTTTCGCCGTCCAAAGTGGAAACGATATAAACGCCGTAAGACAAATTGTAAAAAGCCTTTAGGTTCATATTTTTCTCCTTTCACTCTTTGCCGTTTTCTTAATTATATCACAAAATTTCTTGGCTTTATGTATTAAAGTTACATAAAAAAATAAAAAGACCGTTCAAACGTCGGTCTTTTATTTTATCAGGATTTATGATACTTATTCCGTTCTCAAAGCTATGACGGGGTCTTTCTTTGCCGCTATACGAGCGGGGATTATTCCCGCAATCATAGTCAAAATAAAGCTTATTATAACCAAGGGCAAAGCGTGATACAAAAAGCTTAACTGCGCGAGATTGCTTAGAAGGGGGAACAAGCGGGCTACTATCAAATTTATTACAAAAGTCAATAGATACGATACGATAACTCCCATCATTCCCGCCATAAGTCCGATGACGAAAGTTTCCGCTATAAAGACATTTGAAATATCTTTTTTGCGCGCTCCCAAAGCTCTAAGAACGCCTATTTCGCGGGTACGCTCAACGACAGATACGTACGTTATTATGCCTATCATTATCGACGAAACCACAAGCGATATCGCCGCGAATACTATCAAAACGGTGGATATAGCGTCGACAACCGTCCCCATTGACGAGGTTATAAGCGAAGTAGTATCGGAAAAACGGATTTGGTCTTCTTCCGCGAGTCCTTCGTTATATGCCGTCAATATATTTATTATTTCGGTTTTCGCTTCAAAATCGCGAGCGTAAAAAGATATCGAACGGGGCATATTATCCGCGCCCAAAAGTTTTTCCACGTTGTCCCAGGTTTCGTTCGTTCTGACTACTGTCGTGCCGAAATTAAATATTTCCGTTCCGTCTTTGCTTGCAACCGTTGGATACGTGCCGTTATTTATCATAATAATATCGCTGCTTTCCAGTAAACTTACTAAACTTCCTTCCGATTCCGTTTCGCGAAGTTTATTAGAAAGATCTTGCGTATAAACGATGCCCGTTTCGTAAAAGTCGCTTGTGGCGTCTTCATTTACTCTTAATATCGCTGTAATAGTTAGCGTAATAGCATTTTCACTTGAATATATCGACGCGTATTCTTCCTGGGTTTTCGGCGTTAAAGTCAGCATTTTACCGTAAGGAGTATCGCTCGTGGTGGCGGTATAATAATCTTCATTCGGCACGAGTTTAAATTCCATTCCCAAAAAATCGCTTGCCGTAAATCCCGTTTCAATCTCTTCATCAGAAAAACCGAGAGCAAGCAATACGGATTTATCAATCTGATTTTTAGAATTTAAAATCAAAGCTAGCTGATTGTATTCTGTAGGATACGCGCCAGCCAAAACGTCGTAATTGCTTTTCATAAATTCGTCGTTATCAAGTAGTTTATCCCAGTTAACGCCGCTATGGGTGGACGAATATGATTCGGCGTATTGCATAAGTTTTGACATATCCATATTGACCATCATTTCTTCCATAGAATACGTGGGTATGGAAAGTTTACTAACGGTTCCGTTATTCGACGTAAACAGATTTTCAACTATACCGTAATTATATTCTATTGACGTGACAAGTTCTATCGGGTCTCCGTCCTCGTCAACGGCGTTTAATATTTTTGAGTTTATATAATCCAAATATTCTTGCGTAAATTTATTTTCATGCTGCGCGGATGCAAAATCCTCGTACGTTATCATAGCGGATGCGGTTATACCCGTTTCGTTCAATGGCAAATAAGTGCCTTCGTCGTCGCTGGGTCCGAAATTATCCATTAATGAACTTCTGTCTAAAATTGACGAATATACGGTTAACGGATAAGAAGCAAGCGTGTTTTGCTGCAAACTGTCTATATAAAGGTTAAATCCGTTCGCCACCGAAAGCACCAAAGCGATGCCTATTATGCCTATGCTTCCCGCAAAGCTCGTCATAAAAGTTCTGCCGCGTTTGCTGAACAAGTTTTTCAAACTAAGTTTTAGCGAAGTAAACCAGCTCATTCCTGATTTTTTCTTCGGTTTTTCTTTTTTGACTTCCGCTATATCTTCCAATGGTTTTGTGTCGTCGACGATTTTTCCGTCCAATAGTTTTACTATTCGAGTTGCGTATTTATCCGATAACTCAGAGTTGTGCGTCACCATTACGACAAGCCTTGTTTCGGAGATTTTTTTGAGTAATTCCATTATTTGAATACTCATAACGCTGTCGACAGCGCCTGTCGGCTCGTCGGCTAAAACTATCGTGGGGTCGTTGACCAATGCTCTTGCAATCGCAACACGCTGCATTTGTCCGCCCGAAAGCTGATTTGGTTTTTTGTGGATTTGGTTTGCCAAACCTACTTCTTCCAAAGCTTTTTTCGCGCGCTCAACCCTTTCTTTTTTTGATACTCCCGCCAAGGTCAGCGAAAGCTCTACGTTTTCCAAAACCGTTTGGTGCGGTATCAGATTATAATTTTGAAAGACAAAACCGATGGAATTATTTCTGTATGTATCCCAATCTCCGTCTTTATAGTCTTTTGTTGAAATTCCGTTAATAGTAAGATCGCCTTCGGTGTAACGGTCAAGCCCGCCGATAATATTTAATAAAGTAGTTTTGCCGCAGCCTGAAGGACCAAGCACGCAGACGAATTCGTTTTCTCGAAAATTAACGGAAATATTTTCCAAAGCCACTACGTCGGTATTATTCGCTACAGGATAAATTTTTGTAATGTTTTTTAATTTTAGCATAAGTACTCCTTATATTTTATTATTATAACCCCCTTTTGCGAAATTTATATGATAAAAATGAAATGAATTTTTGTATAACTTTTAAAAAAATACCAATCTAATTAAATAAAAAAACGACGGCATTTTTAACCGACGTTTTTTATTTCTAGTATTAAAAAGGTAAATTTTGTTTGATTATTTGGAAGGATCAGCTTCCTCAATTTGCATGGAGTAAATTTCATTGAAGTTTTGCATATCGTAGCTTATCATAACGTTATTAGAGAACACGTAAAGCACGTCGCCTATATAAAGTCCTCTCATACTTCCCCAATACCAGTCATAACCACCGTTAGTCAAATCCAACGCGGCTAGTTGCACAAATCCTTGCTCAGCGTCGTAAGAATAAACCAAATAAACGTTATCTGCGGGAAAAGCGATAATATTTCTTTCATAGTTAATCAATATAGCCTTGTGGTTATACGTCGCTTCGGAATAATACAATCCGTCAATGATAAGAGAATGTTCTTCGGTTACGTTTGTTTTGTCGCTTGTATTGAACATAGAAAGTTTGAGATAGCCCGCTCCGCCTGTTTGCTCGTCGGCGTCTCTGCCAAGACCGAACAGCAAATTTTCGCCGTAATTATGCAAATAGTTAGAAAATCCAGGGATTTTTAATTCGCCCATAACAATCGGGTTTGCGGGATTGCTAAGATTTATGCTAAACAACGGATCCATTTGTCTGAACGTTACGATATAACCCGTATTACCGTCAAACCTTGCGGAATAAACTCTTTCTCCTTGCGCGAGATTTTGAAGCTGTCCGACAACGGTCAAGTTCTCATTCAAAATATATAGATTGTTATAAGTTTCGGAACCGCTACCGGTCGAAGTCGAGCTGCCGTCGCTTTCATTTACCGTATAAGTCCAAGAGTTAAGGGTAGTAACTATTCTAAAATAACCGTTGTATTCGTCCATTGAAAACTGGTTCAAAACGGTACCTTCCACTTTTGCGCTTGCTTTTTCTTCGATATAACCGTTATTTAATGAGAATTTTGTAATCAAAGAATTATTGTAGGAAGTATATACGTTTCCTTCTTTTTCAGTTTCGTGTATTGAACTTATGACGTAGAGATTATCCGTATTCATATAAATCTCTCCGCC
>JAQUSX010000019.1 GCA_028710055.1 Clostridia bacterium
TGGATGAAATCGCGCGCAAACTCAACACTACTTTTAATAAAGGCGAATGCAGAGCGATAACCGCGCACGCAAAAAAAGAAAAAATTAAAATAATCTTAGCGAAGCCTATTACGTATATGAATTTGTCAGGCGAAGCGGTTGACGAACTCATTCGCAAATACAAAATCGAAAGTGACAAATTTTTAGTGATTTATGACGACGTCGACTTGCCTATGGGGGACGTCCGCATACGGGCAAAAGGAAGCGGCGGAACGCACAACGGCATGAAAGACATTATCGCCAAAACTCACACGGAGGAATTTGCACGAATAAGAATCGGCATTGGGCAGCCAATTGTTTGCGAACTTGCCGATTACGTGCTTTCAAAAATCTCGGACAAGGATATGAGCGTATTAAAAACCGCTTTTGAGGTAGCTTCCGACGCCGTAATAGATTTTACTGGCGGAACGAACATAATAAAGGTAATGCAAAAATACAACTAATAATTTTATCTGTTTATTAAATAAAATTTGTTGAATAAAATTACTTCAAAGCACAAAAATTATTAATCGAAACTTGCGAGAAGGCACACGATAAGACGCAACGAAAATTCTTAAAAACATAAACGGCGTTTTTTTTCGCGATTATGTTAAGCGATTATTATAGATTAACTGAATATGAAGCGTACAAAAAGCTTCTTGACCCCCGCGGTAAAAAATATACCGCGGCTTTCGGCGTGCTTTCCGCTGAAAAGATTTATCTGGCTTCCTGCGCGGATAATTTTGTCCTTTTCGTAACAAACGACTACGTTTTTGCGCAATCAGTAACAAGACAGCTAAACGAAACCGTAGGCGGATTTGTATATCTGCCGTATTTCGACGACGTACTGCTATTTAAACGCGGAATAAATAACGCCGTGATGCGTTCGCGTAATATCGCCCTAAGTGAAATTTTACGCGGTGCAAAAGGTGCGGTAGTCTGCGCGGATTCGCTTACGCAACTATACCCCGATAAAAATGAGTTTGAAAAAAGCGTTTTCGAGCTAACTACGGGTAAAAATTTTCCGTTCGAAACGCTCGCGGGCAAACTCAGCGAAATAGGTTACGTTAGGTGCGACAGCGTAAGCGTGGCGGGAGAATTTGCTCTTAGGGGCGATATTCTGGACATATTTTTACCCCAGTACGTTAATCCCGTGCGTGTGAGTTTTTTTGGCGATACCGTTGAAAGCGTAAAGTTTTTCGGAGCCGACCTTGCGGGAAAAGAATCCGTCGAATCGGTTACCGTTATTCCGCTTTATCTCGGTTCGGACACAGACGCGTTAACAAAAGCCGAAAAAAGCGCTGCGAAACAAAAACTGGACTCAAACGGCAGAGCAAGAATAAATACGATACTAGCGGAATCGGAAAAAAGCGGCTGGCTTGCTCCATTTAAAAAACAAAGTCAATTATACGAATTTTTGCCGTCCGATACGGTCGTTATTTGGGACGAACCGAAGTTAATCGAAAGCAAGCTAAACCGCATTTATGCCGACCACAGCGCGCGTTTTCCGCGGCTGATGGCGGCCGGCGAGGTTTTGCCCGAACATTTTACAGAGCTTATAGATTATGCGGAAGTTTTCGAGGGTTACAAAAATTACAAACAAGTTTCGTTGCAGCAAATACCCGTCGTTACGTCTATATTCCAACCCGAGGAAATAGTAAAATTTAATTCGACGCCGTTATTCGCTTATCGGTACGACATAGAAAGGCTTGCGCTGGATATAAGAACGTGGCTAAAAAACGGTTATGATATTGCGATATTCGGCGGAGCGGAAGAAACGTCGCAAAGAATCCAAGAGCATTTGCATTTTTACGGTACATCTGTCGCTATCGGTTCGGCAAAAAACTGTTCACCCGAGCAAGGCGTAATTATTCCGCTGGAATTTGAAAGAGGATTTGTTTCCCATACGAATAAACTTGCCGTTATCGGAACAAAAGACCTTGTGCATAAAGCGGCGCAGACAAAAATCGCCAAGACAAAACAGCAAGTATTTCTGACGCCGTCGGCGGGCGAGTACGTCGTGCACGAGCAGCACGGTATAGGTATGTGTCTGGGCATACAAAACATTACGGGCGGATGGGGCACAAAAGATTTTATCGTTGTGGAATACCGCGACGGTGACAGACTTTACGTTCCCGTGGAAGCCAGCAATTTACTTTCGAGATTCGCGGGCAGCGATTCCGCCCCTAGGTTATCAAAAATCGGCGGCGCGGAATTTGAAAGAATAAAAGCCAAAGTCAAAGCGGGCATAAAAGAAATGTCCGTGGATTTATTAAAACTTTACGCGGAAAGGGAAAATAAAAGAGGTTTTATTTACAAAATAGACGGGTATCTATGTAACGAGTTTGATTCGTCTTTCGAGTTTACCGAAACGCCCGACCAGCTAAAAAGCATAGCTGAAATCGACGTAGATTTAACAAAAGATAAAATTATGGACAGATTACTGGTAGGCGACGTAGGTTTCGGCAAAACCGAAGTGGCTTTGCGTACGGCGTTTAAGGTAATAGCCAACGGCTACCAAGCGGCGTTAATGGCGCCCACTACGATTTTGGCGCAGCAGCACTATGAGACTGCCAAAGAGAGAATGAAAAGTTTTGATATTAGGGTGGAATGTCTTAACCGTTTCCGTACCGCCGCCGAACAAAAAGAAATTTTACGCAAACTGGCGCTCGGAGAAGTGGATTTTATCGTAGGAACTCATAGGCTGCTTAGTAAAGACGTCAAGTTTAATAAACTCGGAGTGTTGGTTTTGGATGAAGAGCAGCGGTTTGGGGTGGAGCATAAAGAAAAGCTGAAAGAACTGAAAACGAACATCGACGTATTGACTTTGTCAGCGACACCCATACCAAGAACGCTGCATATGGCTTTGACGGGAATGAGAGATATTTCAACGATAAGCACGCCGCCAAAAGCAAGACTGCCCATAGAAACTTTCGTCGTTGAAGAAAGCGACGAGATGATTAGGGACATAATAATAAGAGAGATTAGCCGAGGCGGACAAATATTTTTGGTTTATAACCGAGTAGAGACTATCGAGCGTTACGCGTCAAAGATAAGAAATCTCGTTCCCGAAGCGGACGTTATCGTTGCGCACGGGCAAATGGACAGCGTGCTGCTTGAAAAGAGCGTATACGATTTTTCAAAAGGCAAACACAATGTGCTTATTTGCACCACTATTATTGAAAACGGTATCGATATTCCTAATGCCAACACGCTTATTATATACGACGCCGATTATCTGGGGTTATCGCAACTGTATCAACTGCGTGGACGGGTAGGCAGAAGCGACAGACAGGCATACGCTTATTTAATTTACAAAGAAAATAAAATCGTGACCGAAACGGCGTATAAAAGGCTCACAAGTATTATGGAAAACAGCGAACTGGGCAGCGGATTTAAGATAGCTATGGCGGACCTAGAAATCCGCGGCGCGGGTAACGTGCTTGGGCGCGAGCAGCACGGACATATGCAAAAAGTAGGCTACGATATGTACGTAAAACTACTGTCCGAAGCGGTTGCGGAACTCAAAAACGAACCGCTACCTCGCACGATAGTAAATACCACCGTCGAAATCGACCTTGACGCTTACGCGGACGACAGTTATATTGCCGACAGCGAATCACGAATGGTGTTCTACCAAAAGATGGCAAACGTTTCTTCCATAAAAGAAAAGAACGATCTGCTGACGGAACTAACGGAAATTTATGGAAAACCGCCGAAAGAAGTCGTGAACCTGCTCACGATAGTTACGGTAAAACTGCTTGCGTTTAAGGCGGGAATTAACGAACTCAGCCTTAGAAAAGGCACCGCAAGGCTAAATTTTGAGACAAAAGACGCGTTAATGCGTAAAGTTGTCTTTGACGCTATATCAAAAAGGGGCGATAATTGCGTTTTGGACAACAAAACCGCGGCTTTGACTGTTAAATGCGGCGACATAACCGATGAAAAATGCACGGCGTATTTAGAAGAATTTTTGACGGAAATAGCTCTGGCTCAATAAAAAAACAAAATTTCTCGTATAAAGCATTGCAAATGCGGTGAAATTTTAGTATAATAGCCATTAGCGGTCAAGCGTTAAAAAATGACCGCTTAGACTTTTATAAATAATAATCGGCGGATGCGCCGTTTTACAAAAAACAGGAGAACAACAATGTCAAGGACAAAAAGATTTATCGCAATGATTTTGGTTGTCGTAATCTGTCTTACGACTTTTGCGGGCTGCAAATTGTTTACGCAAAATACGGCGGAAACCCGCGCGCAAGTAGTAGCGACAGTCAATGGCGACGAAATTACTCTCGGCGAATATTACGACACTTTTAACGCTTATTATTATCAATATTATTATTATATTTACTACGGTTATTACGATTATAATGATATCGCGCAGATGGCTTATACTTCATTAATAAACAGCCGTATCATGCTTTCATATTACAAAGACTTGGCGAAGAGCGAAGGATTGATATACGAGCACGATTATCTTAATTATAAAAACGCGAAATATTTGACGGCTGACGATATGCTTTATATATTTAAAAGCATAAAAAAAGCTATATTTGAAAGCTACGATTCAGCGTTGGAAGACGCGCTTAAAGCCGACGGATATACTGTGGCTACAGCTGATGACACTACTGTCACAAATAGAGTTGCGCCCGAATACAAAATAATCACTTCTATTTTGGAAGCAAAAACGCAAGTTACGGATGTGCAGGATATTGAAAGCTATCTGTTAAAGACTGCAGGCGGATTAGATCCCGCTTATTTAACTAACGCTAACGGATACGTTTTTTCGGCTGATTCCGCTATTTTGCAACAAAAAGTAGCCGACTTAAACGCGCGTATAACCCTTGCCGACGGTCAAACCGCTTTGACGGCTGAACAATATATTCAATATCAGAAAAAAGCAGTCGCTTCCACAAAAGAAACAATATTCAGCGAATACGGTCTTTCTATGGACGAATATGTTTCATATGAAATAGGAGCGTATATTTACAGCCGTTTAATAAGCACAGTTTCCGCAAAGATATTTAAAATTTATGCGGAATCTGATATGACTCAGTTATTGGCAAATTTGCAGGCTTATTATAATGCAAATAGAGCTGCGACAGAAGAAGGTTATATTTTGAACCCTACCTCTTACGAAACGTTTATCGAAGGTCTTAGCGATACGTCGTTTATCTATTCTATTCCCGGTGGATACGCAGGCAAATATATATTCGTCAAAAACTGCCTTGTTCCTTTCAGCGAAGACCAAATTGCACATCTAAAAGAAAAAGCGACGGAACTTGGCGAGACAACACAAGCTTATTTGGATTTCAGAGAAGAATATGCGGCTCAAATAGTTTTGGAAAACTATCTGTCAGGTGAAAGCACACAAAACGCGTTTTATTATGACGCTGTTGACGGACAACTGAAAGTAACAGAAGGTTCCGTACTTGACGCGGCTTTAGCTAATATCAGCCAAGCAAGCGATTTCGAAAATCTTATGTATAAATACAATTCCGATACTGCTCAGTTTGACGCGGATTATGATTACGTCGTTCGCATCAACGCTCCCGCAAGCTACACGGCAAAATGGGTTTCGGAATTTGTAACCGGCGCGCAGGAAGCTTACAATAAGGGAATCGGCGGTACAAGCCTTGCAGTAAGCGCGTACGGCGTGCATATCATTTATTATACGCAACCTGTTGAAGTGCAAACTTTGAACTTTACACAAAGCAATATTTACGACACCAGCACGAAAGAATACGCTTTCTTTTCCGCTTATTACGATAAAGTCATAAACGGCTACGTTACCGATAAAATTTCAACGATTAAAGACAACGCAAAAATCACAACGACAAAAGCTCTTACAGACTTTTTGGAAAGCAACGGATGGGAAATCGTAATCGACTAAATTAAAAATAAGCCGCTTAAAAACTTAAGCGGCTTTTTGTTTTTTTAAGGAGAAAGGTTATGTACGAGAAAATTTTGAAAAAATTTGTGCCTATACCAAAAATAGAAAATTTTGAAAGATATTTGTTTATTGGTCCGCATCCCGACGATATCGAAGTCGGCTGCGCGCCTTTGGTTGCGAAACTTATAAGTGAAGGTAAAAAAGTTGCTTTCGTTATCGCAACGGACGGAAGGCTAGGCACGACCAATCCCGATTTGGTCGGCGATAAGCTAGTTGAAATACGCCGCAAAGAAGCTTTAGCGTCCGCTGAGTATCTCAGTGTTACGGACGTAAGTTTTCTCGGGTTTTTTGACGGAGGACCATACGACGTAGACGAGATGGCAAAATCTATCGGCAAGGAAATAATTAGGTTCGCGCCCGATATAGTTTTTACAACGGATTGTAAAACGCGTTCCGAATGCCATTCCGACCATATTAAGGTTGGAGAAGCGAGTATAAAAGCCGTTATGATGAGCGGTTTTTGCGGTTGGACAAAAAGTTTTTCCGAAAAAACACATAGCGTAAAGGCGGCGGCTTTATATTTTACCGACAAACCAAACTCGTATGTAAAAATAAAAGGATTTTCCGATAAAAGAAAAGAATGTTTGAGCATTTTTTCGTCGCAGTTTAGCGAAAGCGACATAAAAACTTTGTCAATGTATTTTAATCTAAGAGAAACAGGTTTAGGATTGAAAAGGTGTTCGGGACGAAGCGACGCATACCGAGTGCTTGCCGCCGCGCATATGCATTGTTTGCCCGAAGCGTCAAAATGGTAATTTAACCTGCCTTTTAAAAAATAAAATCAAATTATATTTTAACGAGTGTAATAAATACATAAAAAATGTTAAATAAAAAAATCTCTTTTTACAAATAATAATATCAAAAGTATTTGAAAAACGGGATTTTTTTATTTCCCGAAAAAAAAGAGGTTTTTATGAACGAAACGGGAATTGTGAGAAGAATAGACGAGCTAGGCAGAATAGTAGTGCCAAAAGAAATACGCAGTTCAATGCGGCTTGCGGAAGGAAGCATGTTGGAATTTTGCGTGTCGGGCGATAATCTGGTTTTGAAAAAATACAACCAACTGTCGGTTGTCAACGAAACGGTATACGCATTGGCAAAAACTTTGTCGTCTCGGCTTGACGCCACCGTGTGTTTTATCAGCGACGGCGAGATATTTGCCGAAAGCGGAAAAGAAGAAATCGAGACCGACAATTTTGACTCCGATAAAAGAAACCAGTACGCCACGAGCATTCAAACAAATAACGGTCGAAAAAACGGCATAGTAACCCCCATTATCTCAAGCGGCGATCTCGTGGGTAACATAATCGTGCTTGACGAATCACAAACGGCGAAAGAACTGTCTAATTTTGCGGCGGATTTGGTAGCGTCGTATTACGAAAATTAAAATAAAAATGGAATATCGTTTTTGTTAAAAATGTTGTTTATTTAAACAAAATTAGTACAGTTTAAAAATTCTAAAAATACAAAAATCATAAAGCGTCCGCAGTTTAGCGAACGCTTTTCATTTACGCTAATAATTTAAAACTGTATTTTCGCTAATTATGCAAAGGTCGCAATTTATTAATTACGACATGCGGGAAAATCAAAAATTGGTTAAAGGGTTTTAACGGTCGGCGTTGTTTTTTTACCGTTGTTTTACATACACTATAATTATGAAGTCGAAAAATCAGACGCAACACAACAGTTTTTTGGCGGGCGCGCTTATCGTAAGCATCGGCGGCTTAATATCGAAATTACTGGGAGCGATATACCGCATACCGCTGACGAACCTTATCGGAAGCTTTGGTATGGGACTTTACCAACTGATTTTTCCGCCTTATATACTTATAATGACTCTCGCTACAGCGGGCAT
>JAQUSX010000020.1 GCA_028710055.1 Clostridia bacterium
AAGCTTTGGTAAAAATCAAACGCACCGCTATTTGCGGCACAGACCTTCATATTTACAACTGGGACGAATGGAGCCAAAGGACGATACCCGTTCCTATGATTATCGGTCATGAATGGGTGGGCGAAATTGTTGAAATCAACGGAAACACAGACGCGTTTAAAGTCGGCGATTTGGTTTCGGGCGAAGGCCACGTCACTTGCGGAAAATGCCGCAACTGTCTTGAAGGTAAAAAACATCTTTGTCCGAATACTCAAGGTATTGGCGTAAACCGCACAGGTATTTTTGCCGAATACGCCGTTATTCCTATCTCAAACCTGTGGAAATGCGCTAAAGATATACCGCTTGAAATGTACGCGATTTTTGATCCGTTTGGAAACGCGACTCATACCGCTCTTACTTACAGCGTAGTAGGCGAAGACGTTTTGATAACGGGCGCGGGCTCCATCGGCATTATGGCGGCGGCTATATGCAAACATAACGGCGCAAGAAATGTTGTTATTACGGATATAAAAGATTTCAGATTAAAACTGGCAAAAGAAGTTTGTCCGTCGCTTATCTGCGTTAATACGGCTAGCCGTCAAGTAAAAGACATTCGCGGCGAAATCGACGTTCCCGAGGGCTTTGGCGTAGGACTGGAAATGAGCGGAAGCGGACAGGCTTTTAACGAGCTTATCAGCAATATGAGTAACGGCGGCAATATCGCTTTGCTCGCTATGCAGAAAAAAGGCACGATAATAGATTGGGACACAGTTGTTTTCAACGCTCTGAATATTAAAGGTATCTACGGAAGAAAAGTTTTTGAAACGTGGGTAAAGATGACAGCAATGCTTCAAAGCGGACTTGATATAAGTAAAATTATCACTCATAGACTTGATTACCGTGAATATGAAAAAGGTTTCGCTCTAATGAACGAAGGCAACTGCGGTAAAGTTATTTTAAATTGGGAGAAGTAAAATGTATAAGAAAACGAAACAAATTATATCTCAAAAATTGCAGGAAATCAAAGATAACGGACTGTGGAAAGACGAGAGAGTCATCACCACACCGCAATCGAACGTTATCGACACAGTAAAAGCAAAGCACGTTATAAATTTTTGCGCGAACAACTACCTTGGTCTTTGCGACAACCCCGAAGTTATCGCTGCTGCAAAAGCTAGTTACGATAACTACGGATACGGAATGAGCAGCGTCCGTTTTATTTGCGGAACGCAGTCCGTACACAAACAACTCGAACAAAAAATAAGCGAATTTCTTTCGACCGACGACACTATTCTTTACAGCAGCTGTTTTGACGCTAACGGCGGTTTGTTTGAAACTATAACGACCGACGAAGACGCTATTATTTCCGACGCTCTTAACCACGCGAGCATTATCGACGGCGTTAGACTATCAAAAGCAAAAAGATACCGCTACAAAAACAACGATATGGCTGATTTGGAAGCGCAGTTGAAACAAGCGGACATAGATAAAGTAAGACAAAAAATCATTGTAACGGACGGCGTATTTTCTATGGACGGTATTATCGCTAATCTAAAAGGTATTTGCGACTTGGCGGACAAATACGATGCGCTTGTGTGCGTTGATGACAGCCACAGCACGGGCTTTGTCGGTAAAACTGGCAGAGGCACGGCGGAACATTGCGGAGTGGTAGGAAGAGTTGATATTATCACAGGCACGCTGGGTAAGGCTCTTGGCGGCGCGAGCGGCGGCTTTACGAGCGGCAGAAAAGAAATAATTGATTTACTCAGACAACATTCAAGACCGTATCTATTCAGCAATACTCTTGCTCCTTCTATCGCTGCGGCTTCATTGAAAGTATTAGATATGTTGCAAAAAAGCACAGTACTCAGAGACAAGGTTATGGACAACGCAAATTACTTCCGCAAGAAAATGACCGAAGCGGGATTCGACCTTGCGGGCGAAGGACACCCGATTGTTCCAGTAATGCTTTACGACGCCGTTTTAGCGAAAAAAGTCGCTGAAAAAATGCTTGAAAAAGGCATATACGTAGTAGGATTTTATTATCCCGTTGTGCCGCAAGGTAAGGCTCGTATTCGTACGCAAATGTCCGCAAGACACACGCACGAAGATATTGATAAATGCGTAAAAGCTTTTATTGAAACGAGAAACGAAATAGGATTTTAATTTACATCTGAAATAAAAAATAAAAAAAGAGCGACATAATTAAATGCCGTTCTTTTTTTTGTTTCTTAAGGGAAACTATATAAGGAAATGAAATGACTAAAAATGTTTCTTTATCTATTTTGCATTATGATCTGTCAAAAAATACGTTTTGTATTTTGTAGTTATAAATTAGCATATTTTTTAGAGTATAATCTGTAACTTTGTTACTCTTTAACGCGAATAAAGTCTATAAATCGCTTATTGTTTTGCTGTCTTTCTATTTAAAACTTGTTAAGCTTTTATTATTTTAAATACGCTCCTGCTTTGTGGTCGGGCGTTTGTTTGTCGATAGTTCCGTTAACGGTTTTTGGTTGTTCGGCGTTGCCGTAGATTGCGCGCAATTTAACTTGACTTTGTTTGCGTTTAATAAGCGACGGTACGACTTGGGCAAGTATTACCGCGCCGAACATAAGCGCGCCGCCGAAAACCATATTTATTCTGAACGCTTCAAAGCCGAATATAACCGAGAATGCCGCGCCGAAAACGTTTTCAAGGCTTAGTACGAGCGAGACTTGATAGGGCGGAAGAAGTTTTTGCGCGTGAGTTTGTACCGAGTAAGCGTATACGGTGGAAAATAGCACCAATGCCAACAATGGAACGATAAAACTTCCCCACGCAATCGGCGTAATTATTTGTGTTTTAAATTCATACGCAAAGAAAAATACGCCTAAAACTATTCCCGCCGTAGTCAGTTGCAAAAAGTTGAATGTTTGCGAATCAGTGCGTTTCAACGCGTAAGTTACCGTAATGTAATGCAAAGCGAAAGTCAACGCGCTTGTCAGTATCAGTATATCGCCGAGATTAAACACAAACGAGCTTCCGTTATAACTAAGGACAAATACTCCCGCGACGTACGCCGCCAAAGATACGTAAACCAATACTGACGGTTTTTTGCGGAAAAATATCCAAGTCAAAAACGGCAAAAATACTGTCGTCATAGACGTCAAAAACGCGCTGTTGCTTGGTGTCGTGTATTCTTGTCCGTATGCTTGCAAAGCGAAGCTAACCGCCAAAAGCATTCCCGCCAAAAGTCCGATGGGCAAATCTTTTGCTTTAATTTTTATTTTGCGAATAAAAATCGCGCCGTAAATAAGTCCCGAAAGAAGGAATCTCAAAAAACATAAAAACGACGACGTTGCGCCCGCTCTCTGTCCTAAAGGCACGAGAATATAGCCCAATCCCCATACGACGGATAGGCTAAGGCACAAAAGCAATGCGTTGTTTTTTTGTTTTTCGATAGGCATAGTTCCTCCTTTTTTTCGCAAAAGAAAAAGCAGAGCAGTATTTTGCCCAACTTTTCTTTTTAAAAATTTAATTTTTTTAAGAAAATTCGCTGATTTTTATTATTTTTTTATTTTGTTTTCGGCTGAAAATTCAACCAAAAAAAGCGAGCCGATTTTCAGCTCCACTTACATTTTGATATTATCACAAGTGCAGGTCTTTGTCAACTCGTTTAGGGGGGGGTGCGCTCTTTTTATTATTAAATTTCGCGGCGCGTTTATATAATATTAACACTTGAACTAATTTGTCAATGACGATTGATGAAAAATTTTATTACCAAAAATCTAGGTTTGAGAAGAAATGAATAAAAGTGAAAACTAAAAAAATTTCAAAATAGCTTGCACTAGATTACCGAATATGATATATTTACCCTTAAGGACGGAGTTATGATTTTTTATATTATTATCGGATGCGTTTACGCTGTAGCATTGATAACGTATTTTTTTGTGGAAACAAAACCGCGACTGTTTGCCGCGCGCGTGACGGATAAGATTGTTATGGCGACGCTGTATCTAATCGTTGCGGCGAGCGCTGTTTTTACAAAAGCAATAGAATTATATAAGATACTTATTTTCACGGCTTGCTGTTTTGCCTGGTTTGGCGATTTGTTTTTGCTTTTCAAAAAAACTTTCGGTGTAGGGGTGTTTTTTTTCCTGTTATCTAATCTCGCCGTTATTTCCGCTGAAATCGTTATTTTGGCAAATATGCAAGTGAGCGGCGGTTTTATTTGGGTTACCGCTCTGGCATTTATCGCCGTCTACGGCGGACTGGCAGTAATGCAAATTACAAAATTCTGCTCTTTTGGCAAATACATCGTACCGCTGAATATTTACATATCCGTAATGACTCTTTCCGGTTCGATAGGAGTTGCGTTGGCGATTTTTGGAACGGGAGTTTTTACCGCGCTTTTCGGTACAGGCTTAACTTTGTTTATGATTTCCGATTATCTATTAGGCGCTTATTTGTTCAAATTTAAAGTTAATAAGGTTTTGATTTCCAACAGCGCGTTTTATTTTACCGGAATATTTTTGATTGCGCTGAGTCTTTTATTCTGATTATTGAATTTTTGTTTGACAACAGTCGCGTAAATAGATAAAAAACGATAACATTTCGGTTTTTTAGGGTATTTTATTCGACAAACATCGACATTATTGAACAATATTAGTAAAAAATTTTTTAAAAAAAGATAATATTTTACAATAATCTATGTTATAATACATTCATACTTGGGAGAGGTGGTATGAAACATAGAATAGGTTTAGTATGTAATGCGGAATTAGCGGATACTATTCTGCAATGTTCCGATTGCGAAATCGTTTACGATGTGGACAGCGGAGTAGAGGCATTTCAGATGCAGGAGAGAATCAAAGCCGATATTGTTGTCACGGAGCTTTTGACACCAAAGCTTGACGGGTATTTATTGATTGAACAGCTTAAAACGATGGCGAACCCGCCTAGAATAATCGTCGTTAGCGAGCTTAAAGGGGAGGTATTTCTGAGCAAGGCGTACCAATTGGGAATCAATCAGTACATAGTCAAACCCGTGGTTTCAAGTCATTTGATCAACTGTATCGTTACTCCGGCAAAACTTGGCAAGGTCGGGCAGACTCGCTCGATAGAAAACAATCGGACGCTGGACGAAAGAATAACTAATATTTTTATTTCCGTAGGAATACCCGCGCATATAAAAGGGTACCAATATCTTAGACAGGGTATAAAACTCGCGGTTGACACGCCGACTATTATCAACAGCATTACGAAAACGCTTTACCCCGCCATAGCGGAGCATTTTTCAACTACTCCGTCGAAAGTGGAGAGAGCGATAAGGCATGCGATAGAAGTAGCGTGGAACAGAGGAAAAATAGAAAATATCAATTCTATTTTTGGAATACGGGTTTATTCAAACAGCGACAAACCCACAAACGGCGAGTTTATCGCGCTAATTGCAGACAAAATGCTGCTTGAATGCGCGTACTAAAACCCCTTATACAAACGTCACCTTTACGGTGACTTTGTTTTGACTTTTTTTGGGGAAAAATAGATAAAAACAACGAAAAATAGCATAATCTGTTGAATTTCTGTACTAGTTGTGGTATATTTACATCAAGGAGAGAGAGATGCAATATCTAAAAAAAGAAATACGCGAGAGGATTATCGACGCCGCAATGGAAGAGTTTGATAAGCTCGGATTTGCCGACGCTTCTATTAGAAATATAGCGCAGACCGCAAAAACGTCGTTGGGAAACGTATACCGTTATTTTACAAACAAGGAAGCGCTGTATCTTGCGGTAGTGAATCCAGTTATAAACGCCACGGAAAAGCGTGCGGACTTGTTTTTTGAATTTACAGGCGAAGCTTATGAAAAACTGCCGGTTATGATTATGGAGTTTGTCAACGAGTACGCGGAGGGGCTTTCAATAGTTGTAAAAGGCAGCGCGGAACATTACGAAAAATTTATTCATGCAGTCATTTCCTGCGTTGCGGAAAATATTAAAAAACTTTTTACGGAGCGTCACCCGTCGATACTCAAAAAAATTAAAAACCCGGATTTTTATTTAGCAACAGCGTCTAGTTTTGTGCATGGACTTTTTTTCATAATCCAGCAAAACGTCGACGATGAAAGCAAGATCAAGTACATAAGAGAATATCTATTTTACTTTTTCAATCAGGTTGAAAGCCGTCTTATTTAACGGCTAATATTTTTCCGCTTTCCTCCCATACTAGCTGTGGGAGGTGATTTTTAATGTCAGAAAACAGATCAACGAAAAACAACAACAGCAAAAAAACCGAAAATTGTAGATCAAAAAAATCTGAGGCTTGCAGATCGGAATCAAAGTCCAGCGACGACGACAAAGAGTCCAAGCCGAGACGATTGAGTCCGCCCCGCAAAAGCAGCGCGCCGAAAAAAAGCGCGACGGACGTTAACGCGAAAAACGGTTACAATGAGGAAATTCCTCAAGAAAACGTTATCTTTCCCGATGTGGTTCCAAATACCACTTATACCAATAGAGTCACGCCATTGATGAGCGTTCCGAACGCTAACGGCGGCGCGGCGACAGCGGCAAAAAGGAAAGACAGAGAAGGTATCGGCGCAGGCGGAGTTGTTGCGTTATTATTAATAGCCGCGTTTATAATTTTTATTATCGTTGTTACTGCGGGAGGAAGCGCTTCGACGGCGCAGGCGGGCAGTATCACAGGTAACACAAACGTGGGCTACGGCAAAACCAGCGTATTGACTTACGATATTGGAGACGCGACAATAATGCCGTATGACCAAGTAGTTTGGTATGTCGGCGACCGTGAAGTCCAACGAAAACTGTATTCGGAAGACGGTGCGTTGACATACGAACTTGACGGAGATACGTTAGGATATCAAAGAATTCGCGTTGTGGCAGGCGGAAGAGTTTTTTGCGAATGCGACGCGTACGTATCGAAACCCTCGCTTGACGTTAACGTTGATAACGCTATATCTATTTACGGAGACGAAATAGCCGCGCAAAATTACAAAGTGGAAGGCTTTTCGGAAAGCGACAGCGCAAGTAACTATCCCGAAGGCAAGGTTTATTATACTGCGTACGGAGAAGAAACTGAAACGACTCCAAAAAGCGTAGGCATATATAAAGCCAGACTTAATCACGGGTTTGTTAACGACGCTTACGACGTAAACGTTAACGAAGGCACTTTGGAAATCGTCCCGCGCGAACTTGTAGTTGTAGGTAACGTGGTAAAAGATTACGACGGCAGTTCGGTAGTGGAAAACCCCAATTTAAAACTCTTGGGAGTAATGAACGGAGACGACGTGTCGGTAGTATGCGACAAACTATATCTTAGCGACAAAAACGCGGGAGGCGACAAACAATATTCGCTTTACAATATGACTTTGACGGGAAAAGACGCAGCTAATTACAAAATCGGAAGCAGCGACCTTAACGTAATGATTATGCCGAAACATATAACGGTTGACGAACTGCGTGCGGACGACAAAGTCTATGACGGAACAAATGCCGCAACGTTTACTAATTATGGTAATCTAAACGGTGTGATAAATGGCGATATTGTTCAGATCGGCGCAGTTGAAGGTTATTATTCCGATACCAAGGTCGGCAAAAACGTAAACGTCACAGTTAATAAGGTAAATTTGGTTGGCTCTGACAGCGGTAATTATACGGTGCAAAACCCGACGGCATATGGCTCGATTAATAGATTCGCCGCAAAACCGACTCAGGAGACGACTCAGGAACAAACGACAGAACAAAAATAAGACGGGAGTTAATCCCGTCTTTTTTGT
>JAQUSX010000021.1 GCA_028710055.1 Clostridia bacterium
CTTCTGCCGTTATGGTCTGTCGTTTGTCCGACAACTCTGCCCGGCATACGTCTAAGTAACGCTTTGTTGCAAGTAAGTATACCCACCGTCGCTCCGCCGTAAGACATAGGCAAACCCAAAGGTTGACCTTCGCCTACCGCAACGTCTGCTCCGCATTCGCCGGGAGTGGGAAGTAATGCTGCCGCAACGGGGTTGAAAATATAAATAAATTTTACGTTTTTAGCGTGCGCGATATCGGCTATGGCTTTCATGTCTTCAATCAAGCCGAAATAGTTGGGGCATTGAGCGACAACGCAAGCCGTATCTGCATCGATACTGTCGGCAAGCGTATTAATGTCTACCAAACCTTCTTTTGCGTTAATGCTATCAATAGTAATATTATGACTGTTGCAGTAAGTGCGCATTACCGCCATATACTGAGGATTTACCTGACCTAGTACGAGAGCTTTGCGTTTGCGTTCGCAGCACATAACGATAGCTTCCGCAGCGGCTTGGGCACCGTCATACATCGAAGCGTTACTAACGTCCATTTGAGTAAGAGCGCACATCAGCGACTGATACTCAAAAATACCCTGCAAAACGCCTTGAGATATTTCCGCTTGATAAGGCGTATACGCCGTTACGAATTCCGCTCTGCCAGTTAACGCGTTTACCGCGGCTGGTATAATATGGTCATAAATTCCGCCGCCGCGCAATACGGAACCGTAGGTCTTGTTTTTGCCCGCAAGAATACGCATTTGTTTTTCGACCGCGTATTGACTCTTGCCCTTTGGCAGCTTCAATTCTTTTTGAAAAATTTCACGCGGAACGTCTTTATACAGACCGTCAAGACTGCTGACACCAATTGTATCAAGCATTGTTTTGACGTCCTGCTCCGTGTGCGGAGTATATTTAGACATATATTATCCTCGTTTTATTTTTTAATGAATTCGAGATATTGCTCTTCGGTCATAAGCTCTTCGGTTTCCGCCGCTTCTACTTCTATCATCCAAGCGTCGTACGGCGCTTCGTTAATAAGTTCGGGCTTATCAAGAAGTTCCTCGTTTACGGCAACAACCTTGCCTGTAACGGGAGAAAATACTTCGGATACCGCTTTTACGGATTCTACGTCCGAAAAAGATTTTCCGATAGTAACGGTGTCGCCGACAGCAGGGAGCGAAACGTATACTATATCGCCCATTTCTTTTTGCGCGAAATCGGACAGACCTACTTTTACCGTTTTACCTTGATTTGAGACCCATTCGTGAGTTTTTGTAAACTGTTTCATATAGTTTATCTCCTTAAAAAATTCTTAGTATGTGCGTTTATAAAAAGGCATCTTGACTATTTGCGCCTTAATTCTTTTTCCGCGTACGTCTATATCGACTGTGTCGCCGTTAAAATCTTTTTCTATGCGAACCATAGCGATAGGATAGCCCAACGTGGGCGAGTGCGTACCGGTCGTAACAAAACCTATTTTGCGGTCGCCGTCGTAAACGTCGCTATGTTCTCTGGCGATACCGCGTTCAAGTAGTTTTACGCCTTTTCTTTTGTATTTTGGAGCATTTTGAGCCAATGCGGCTTTGCCCACAAAATCTTTATCCATCTTAATAAATATATTAAGTCCTACTTCCGTAGCCAAAAAATCTTCGTTAAGCTCGTGTCCGTATAGAGGCATACAAGCTTCAAAACGCAGCGTGTCACGGCAGCCCAGTCCGCAGGGAATAAGTCCGTCGCTTGCTCCGATTTCCAACAGCTTTTCAAATATCGTTTCGGTAGCCTTTGCGGGGCAGTAAATTTCAAAACCGTCTTCGCCTGTGTAACCCGTGCGGGAAATAACGCATTTAACTCCGCAGATTTCTACGTCGTCGGTAAACGTGTAATTGCCTTTCGGAATGAATTTTTCGTTAACGATTTTATTCAAAATCTTCTCCGCTTTCGGTCCCTGCAAAGCCAATTGTCCGTATTCGTCGGATTTATTTACGAATACAGTATCGGGTAATAGGTGATTTTTTACCCACGCGTCGTCTTTCGGCGTGTTGCCAGCGTTTACGACAAGCCAGTAATGAGTGTCGGAAAACTTGTAAACGATAAAGTCGTCCACAATACCGCCGTTATCGTTGAGCATCATTGTGTAGCGGCAGTCGCCGTTATTCATGCCCGTGATATCGTTGCAAACAAGATTTTGAACGGTATTAAACGCGCCCTTTCCGCTGATATCAAATTCGCCCATATGTGAGACGTCGAAAATACCCGCGTCATGGCGTACGGCGTTATGTTCCGTAATGAGTCCCGTTTCATACTGGATAGGCAGGATAAATCCGCCGAATTCCACCATTTTGCCGCCGTGTCTAACGTGCGCGTTATATAGCGGTGTTTGTTTTGTCATATATATAAATCTCCTTGAAAACGTTCCGCAATTATTCTATTTTATCGTTATATTTTTTGTCAAATGATATTTGATTTATTTTATAAGCAGCCCTATTACGTCGTCCGTTACCGCTTCGCCGACAAGACTAAGACCGCTGAGTTTTTTGCCGATAAGATATGTTTTTATTTCTTCAATTTTGTCAACGTCCAGCGCGTCTGTAAAAATATTAACCCCCGTAAGAACGTCTTTTTCGACCTTATAATTGACTTCCACTTTTCCCCAGCTAAACTTTTGCTCAACAGAGTTTTCGTAGGTTTCAAAACCGTAAAGCCATTCGTCGCTGGCCAAGAACTTTTGTTTGTTTTTTATGTAACTTGCGTCGAAATCTTTTTCCTTAATATCGACCGCATTTGTATTATATGTTTTTTCGAAACTTTCGCGCAATTTAATGATTAAATCTTCTTTTTTAATGTCGGGTTTAAGTTCTTTGAGATTAACAACTCTCGCTTTTACGCTTTCCACGCCGTGAGCGACAAGTTTTTCTTTGCTTACGGTAAGATATTTTTGCATTAGCATTTTATCGGTGTCTATCAATATAGTACCGTGATGAAGCTTTATGCCGTTTTTGGAGTAAAACGCGTTGCCCGAAAACTTTTTGCCGTCGGTTTCCATATCGTTTCTGCCCGATACGACAGCGTTTAACCCGTACGCTTTTAATGCGTTTACGATAACGTCAAAATGCTTGTTTTGATCATAAAACTCTGACTGCGCCACAAAAGTAAAATTAAGATTATGCGCGTCGTGAAACACGGCTCCGCCGCCCGAATAACGTCTCGCCAGCGTTCCGCCGTCAGCCAAAAGCGAGCGAACGTCGCATTCGCGCGCCGCGTTTTGGTGCTTGCCGATGACGACCGTTCTTTCATTGCTCCACAAATATAAAACAACCCCGTTTAAAGGCTGTTCCACAAAAAAACATTCTTTCGAAATGTTTAAGTAAGGATTCAATGAATCGGACACATAAAAATACAGATTACTCATATTAAATATTGTAAACCCGCTTATTAAAACTGTCAACATTTGTTGTAGTTTTGCATTATTTTTGGTATAATAAATTCAAAAAATGCAGAGGAAAATTTTGGTAATTATGAAAGGTAAAAACGACGTCATTTTAATGTACGATTTTGATAAAACTCTCTCCACCGTCGATATGCAGGAATACGTTTTTATTCCGAGCTTAAAAATGGAACCCAAAGATTTTTGGGACTTGGCAAATAAATTCGCTTTCAAAAATCATATGGATAATATTTTGTCCACGATGTTTTTGATGGTCGACAAAGCAAAGTGCGGCAACGTGCCGATAACGAGAGACACTTTGAAAGAACAAGGCAAGTTTATAAAATACCAGCCGGGCGTAGATGAATGGTTCGAGCGAATAAACGAGTTTGGAAGGCAGCACGGCGTAAACGTAAAACATTATATAATATCGTCGGGATTAAAATGTATTATCGAAGGCTGCTCAATATCAAAATATTTTACGCAGATTTTTGCATCGGAGTTTTTGTACGACGATAACGGCATACCCGTTTGGCCCGCCGTCGCTATAAATTATTCAAGTAAAACTCAGTATCTGTATCGCATTCATAAAGGCGTTGAAGATATTAACGAACACACAAAACTCAACCGCAAACTTCCCGATGACGAAAAACCGGTGCCTTTTTCAAATATGGTGTATATTGGCGACGGTCTTACGGACGTACCCAGTATGAAACTCACACGCCTAAACGGCGGATATTCTATCGGCGTTTATCAAGACGAACAGACCAGCGAATATCTTGTCAGCGACGACAGAGTAAGTTTTTTCGTTCCCGCAAATTACGGCGAAAATACCGATATGGATAAAATAATAAAAGCTATTATAAAGCGTATTTCGGCGGAAGCGGAACTTTCGTCATTGGGCTGGGACGAAAAAATAGATTAGCTTTTAGATATTATCATTTAATAAAGAATTAATTTATTTCTTTTAAATTTTAGACTTAAAATAAGATTAAAATATTTATATTTTTTTGATAGTTTGGCGAAATTAAATAAATGTCAAAACAAGGCTTTGATATGAATACTAAGTAACAAAGATTTTCCGACCAATCATAGTATGTAGTAGACTCGACTACATACTATTTTAAATTGGAGAGAAAAAAAGTTATGAGCAATATTTTAAACACTGCCACAGTAGAAGAATATGAATATGAGTTAGACCCAAACACACATGTGGAGGTTACAAAAGGACCTATATCGTCAACTTCTGACGAACCGAAAGTCGACCCTGTAGTCACGCTCGACAAAGTTTGCGCGCCTGATTATATAGACTTAGGCGATACGTTTACTATTGATTACATTTTAACAAACGTAGACGTAGGCGCAGCGGGTCCGAACTTTAACAACGTTACAGTAACGGACACAATTTTTACCATGACAACTTATGCTACCATTACGGGCTCGACAAACTTTACGAGTATTGATACCGGCACGGGTGTAGGTACCGTAGATTTAACAAGCGTAGGAGGCACCCTTGACCCTGGCGAAAGTATAACAGCTTCAGTCACCTTTACCTCTATCGGCGTACCAGTAAATCCCAGCCAGTTTGTTACCACCGCCATAGCGCTGTTCTATGACGTACCTATTATTATGACAACCAACGACACCTGCGGATCTATTATAAGAAACGGCGACTTGACTATTAGCAAAGTTATGCTCACACCCAGCCCCGTATACGTGGGTCAAACCGTAACTTATCAAATAACGATTACCAACACGGGCAACGTGGACAGCGAAATAGAGGCAGGCGACTTTACCGATTATCCGCCGCTAACCGATTTGACCGATATCGCTCTTGTCGCGCCGCCGGCTTCGATATCTTTTGACGGCACAAAAATATATAATACGGTTGATATTACTCTTGCGGGCGGAGCGAGCCTTGTTATCACTTTCACTGCGAAGGTAATATAAAAATGGATTATGAAAGAAATTATCAACACGGCGACCGCGACGTACCAATACACCATTGGGACTCAGTCCATAACCAAGTCTATTGGCACTCGGAATGTAGTTGTCATCGACCCTTGCCACCCAGAAGACCCCCTCCTCCGCCTTACCACGATGACTGCTTGTGCGCGGTGCTGTCAGCCGTTATGGCTTGTTGCTGCGGTAGAAGGCGTTTCTGATAAAACGACTCACTTTGTCTTTACCGCCGACTTTGACAAAAAATATCGTCCGCTGCCCGAAATTTTTGTAAACGACGTGCCTATTGTCGGAGATTTACGGCGAGGCGTTTCGCTTTGCGTAGGCGCTGGACAAACGCTCCGTATTACTTTCGGCGCGATATTCCCTTGCGATTACTCGCCTTGCTGTATTTGTAAACCGCTTTGCGAGAAAGTTACCGCGCTGACAAGAATATGTTATATCCCTTGTTCTATACAACGTTTGCCAAAATATGTTTACTCAAATCCCGTTTCTTTCAAGGTATTATAAAAAATTATTAAAAATTAAGCCCGTTTTTACGGGCTTTTTTGATGTAATTTAGTATAAAAACAGCGCAACCTTAGGTTGCTTGCAATCGTAATTGCGTTATGCTAAACTTTGAAACGTAAGGAGGCAGAATATGCTGGACTTAGTTAAAATAGGTAACAAAATAAAAATCGAGCGAACAGGGAAAAATATCTCTCAAGAACAGCTGTCCGAAATGCTGTATGTTTCAAGACAAGCGGTTTCGAAGTGGGAAATGGGCATGACGATGCCCTCTATCGACAACATATGTTTTCTTGTTGAGATTTTCGGCACAACGATAGATGATTTGCTTTGCCTAAACGACAACAAACCGATATCAGCCGAAAACCTTAGAGAAAACGAGAACAACCCGTATGTTGTCGGAGCGATTGTTGAAGGAAACGTGGATTTCGACTTGAGTGAAGAGATGTACCGCTTCTCGCCCGAAGAAAGAATCGTTATCGTTCGCGCTGTGAAAAATTTTGACGAAAACGGCATAGACAACAGCCTTATCACGAATTTGAACAGAAGATATTTTTGGTTAAAACTCACGGACGAGGAAAAACAATTATTAGACATAGACAGATACAAGGAGGAAATAAAAAATGACTACGGCTCGTGCACAATACACAGAAAGAAAATTACCTGACAATGATAAAGTATATATTAAAAGACATGAAATTTTATTAAACTATTTTTTGAATAGAATTTTTAAGTAAATATAGAGAGGTATAAAATGAATATTTATAAGATGCTGCCTTTTTTAGACAGAGAAGAAATTGACAAGCTTGTAGAAAAAGCTTCCGACGAAGAACTAAGCGTGATACCGCTAAAAGCGATTTTGCCTTTCGCTTCTTCAAAAACCATCGACAGACTGGTAGTTGAAGAATTTAAGAAAAACGGCACAATAAAAGGTTCTTACTGCGCTTTCGCTTCTTCCAAAGCGTTGCACGAAATAGTAATGTACCACATTGAAAACGAATACGGAACGCTGCCCAATACCATCCTGCCTTTCCTTGATTCGGCGGACGTCAAAATTTTGTTCGATTACAGTTTGGAAAAAGGAGATTTTCAAAAACCCGAAGAAAAGGACAAAGAGCATATCATATTGAAATTCTCAAAAAAAGATAAAGACGACGAACGGGTTATCATAGATTTGAGAAACAAAATGAAACGCGACCACGACGAAGATGACGAAGACGACGATGAGGATGATAATGACCACGACGAAGACGATGACGAAGATGATGACGAAGACGACGAATAAAACTTTTTAAAAAAATATTGATAAAAATTTGAATACATTTAACGGCTTTTGTAGTATACTCGTCGCGTATGAAAATGATAAATCGATTAAAAACTGTATATTTTTTCAGACAAGTAGGAGAAACTTTGGTTTTCTCCTTCTTTTCATTGTATTTATCGCTTTACGGTTTTTCCGATTATCAGGTAGGCGAACTAATGGGCATTGTACCCGTCGTTATGCTTTTCGCAACGCCGCTATTAGGTCTTATCGACGATGGCGGAAAACGGGAAAAAATTCTTCTCGTTACGACCAACGTTTTAATAGCCGTTATTCCTCTTTTACTATTGATCCCCAATATAAATTATCTTTATATGGCGGCTCTTATTATAGTTATGTCAGTAGTACGCGCGCCCATATCTCCCGCGGTTGACAGCCTTACAACCGTCGTCGCGCTAAATAACGGCAAGCGATTTTCCGACGTCCGCATTTGGGGAAGCATTAGTTACGCGATATTTATGACTTTCGGCGGCAAACTCATAGATATTTTCGGCTTTAATTTCGTTATCATGCTTTGCGGAATTTTAACTTTGTTCACCGTGTTTAT
>JAQUSX010000022.1 GCA_028710055.1 Clostridia bacterium
TGGCAGTAGCCGTGGGGATTGGCGGTCAAATAATTTTGGTGATATTCCTCGGCGGTATAAAAGTTTCTTAGCGGCAGCAATTCGACGGCAAATTTTTCGCTATTGGAAATAACCGAAAAATATTCCTTAATTTTCTGTCCATCCGCTTTATCAATGTAATAAACGCCCGTGCGGTATTGATGACCGACGTCGCCGCCTTGACGGTCTACGGAATAGGGATCTGCTATTCGCAAAAAGTGTTCAAGTATTTTTTTGAGAGCGATACTTTTTTCGTCATAAACGACCTTGACGGTTTCCGCGTGAGAAGCCGTATGGCGTTTTAAATCCTCGTATTTCGGGTTTGCGCTGTCGCCGTTGGCATAGCCGACTTCGGTTTCAATGACGCCTTTAAGCCGTTTGTAATATTCTTGAACGCCCCAAAAACATCCCGCCGCAATATAAATAGTTTTCATAAACTTTCTCCTAAAAATAGAATAACATATTTAAACTTAAAATTCAATATTAAAATACATATAAAATTAGCGTTACACAAAATTGCTGATAAAAATTTTTTAAAATCTATGGTATAATATTTAGACTTGACACCACAGAGCAGTAAAAGTCAAGAAACATAATTTGCAAACTGATATAATCATTATCATACGGAAGGAGATAAGAAATGGATTGGATAACGGGTATACAGCGCGCGCTTGATTATACCGAAGAACATCTTACCGAAGAAATCGAATATGAAACGGTGGCGAAAAAGGCCTATTCGTCATCATTTCATTTTCAAAGAATTTTCGGTATGGTCTGCGGATTTTCACTTGGCGACTATATTCGTATGCGCCGACTATCGCTCGCGGCAGACGAATTGAGTATGACAAGCGAAAAGGTGATTGACATCGCGTTAAAATACGGCTACGATTCGCCCGAAAGTTTTACGCGAGCGTTCACGCGGTTTCACGGTATCACCCCGACAGCGGCAATGCGCGGCGGAAATGTAAAATCCTTTTCGAGATTATCCGTAAAATTGATTTTATCAGGAGGTAATACTATGGATTACAGAATTGAAAAGAAAGACGCGTTTAAAATCGTTTGCAAGAGAAAACAGGTTTGCAAGCCCCAAGGCGACACCGCGACCGAAGACATTTCGGCGTTTTGGGATGAATGTACAAAAGACGGCACAATGGACGCGATTTGCAAATACGCAAAGTATGAAAACGTTAACGGTATTTTGGGAATATGTTTTTCCGGCGAGATGGAAGACTGCGGTTTTCCTTACGGCATAGGCGCGGAATATAACGGCGTTCCATTGACGAATAAAGGACTCGATATTGTTGAAATTCCCGCTCATACGTATGCGGTATTTCAATGCAAAGGTAAAATGCCCGACGCTTTCAAAACGACATACAAACAGATTTGCACGGAATTTTTCCCGCAGAGCAATTACGAGTACGGCAACGGCATAGAACTCGAAGTTTATCCGTCGGCAAACGTTCAGGACCCTGACTATACTTGCGAGATTTGGATAGCTGTCAATAATAAAAAATAAAGTTTTTCTAAGAAAAGCGGATTTTTTTAAAAAGGATTCTATTTTAGAGTCCTTTTATTTTTTTTGTCAGCTTATGCCGTTGAAACTAATAGGGGAATAGAAAAAAGAGTACGGATTTCGTACTCTTTTTTTCTTTATTTGGTGCGGCTAAAGGGACTTGAACCCCCACGTCAAAGACACTAGATCCTAAGTCTAGCGCGTCTGCCAATTCCGCCATAGCCGCATAAAGTGGTGCACCTTCAGGGACTCGAACCCTGGACACCCTGATTAAGAGTCAGGTGCTCTACCGACTGAGCTAAAGGTGCATATATATTTTGGTTATTATTATATTAAAACTTTCTATAAATTGTTTTTCACTACGGTAGAGCCAAGGCACTCCCAGCAATTCGCGCTGGTCGCATGCCCGCTTAAAGGCGGCGCATTCTCTGCGCTCTATTATGATTTTTGACTCACTTATTCGTCCAAGGACGCGCTTCGTCTCAATCCCTACTGAGCTAAAGGTGCTTATATTCTTTATAAAAAAAGTTCTAATTAGTTTTTCAGTTGAAGCGAAAGCTCGCTTCAACTGATTCGCTTTGGTGACCCATCGGAGATTCGAACTCCGGACACCATGATTAAAAGTCATGTGCTCTACCGGCTGAGCTAATGAGTCATATATGTTGTTTGGCAGGGGTGGCAGGATTTGAACCTACGAAATGCTAGAGTCAAAGTCTAGTGCCTTACCGCTTGGCTACACCCCTATATTTCATAATAATTTTACTGGGGTGGGCGATGGGGCTTGAACCCACGACACCCAGAGTCACAGTCTGGTACTCTACCAACTGAGCTACGCCCACCGCAATATGGCGTGCCAGAAGGGATTCGAACCCCCGACAACCGGCTTAGAAGGCCGATGCTCTATCCTGCTGAGCTACTGGCACAAAACAGATTGGAGCGGGTGATGGGAATCGGACCCACGCGTTCAGCTTGGAAGGCTGACATTCTACCATTGAACTACACCCGCACACAATGCTAAGAGATTTTAGCACACCGAAACAATACTGTCAACAATTTTGGGGCTCTCAGGTAAAAAACTAGTTGCTAAAATTCTGTTTGCGGACAGCGCGACCTTAGTTAAGGTAAAAGGTTTTTTGCTAAACAAAGAAAAAATCGCCGCGCGAGATTTTCACCTTTGATATTACACCGCAAAACCAGATAAAAGTCAAGTAAATAAAGCGGTTTTTCATAGCTTTTTTAAATTAAATACCAATTTTTTCGAGCCGTTTAATCAGCTCTTGAGTAGCTTTGCCTCTATGCGATACACGGTCTTTTTCTTCTTTGGTCGCTTGCGCAAACGTCTTACCAAGCTCGTCGGAGAAAAAAACGCTGTCATAGCCAAAACCGCTGTCGCCGATTTCAGATGAGGTAATTTTGCCTTTCGTTTCGCCTTTTACTACGATAATATTCCCGTCGGGTAAAATAAGGGTCAGCACGGCGGAAAAATAAGCGGATCTGTCGGTAACTCCTTCTATAAGTTTGAGTAAATACGTTCTGTTTTGGGCGTGGGTGGCGTTCTCGGCAAAAAATCTTGCCGAACGCACTCCGGGTTTGCCGTGAAGGGCGTTGACGCAAAGTCCCGTATCGTCGGCAAGGACGCAAAAAGGGGTAAATCGCTTAACAAATTGCGCTTTGATAAGCGAATTTTCTTCCAAAGTTTCGCCGTTTTCTACGATATCTTCGTTAACGCCGATATCTTTCATAGAAAAAATATTGTCGAAAGACTTCGACAATATGCGTTTAAACTCATTTAGTTTTCCTTCGTTGGAAGTAGCTATTACAAGGTTCATTTTAGTCGTTCACCACAGAAATGCTCTTATTTATTTTTTTAATGTCTTCGATAAATTCGTCATAGCGTTTCGGCGAAATATTTATTTTCATAATAACGGGTTCTACGTCGCCTGCGTATACGCTTAGATACAATCCGTTGTCAGCCGCGCGTTTAATTGCCGCCCGAACTTTATCTATTTCAAATTTTCCGCCAGTCAGGTCGAAAGGACCGAATTTTATTTGAATTTTATTTTCTTTAAATTTGTAACGCATAAAAAGCATCAAACCGCAAATGGCTAAAATACAAACGGATAAAATTATTTGGAATATTTCCAGCGTCTTCATAAGCGAATACATATTAAACCAGCCAGCAAGTTTGCATATATTAATAAAAATCATAATTACCTGCGCTATAGCTAGCGCGGATATTAAAATATTCAGATATAATGGGTTTTTGTGATAAAATTTCATTTTTTCAACCTCTTTGGTGGTATTTTAGCACAATATAAACGCTATTACAATATTTTAGTCGATTTTTGTCGGTCAAAATTAAACAAAATCAACTTTTGTTCATTTTTATTTTTATGCAGGCGCAGGGGTTGAAAATCAATATACAAAAAACTAAGAGAGTGATAAAATACAATTAATATGAGAATTATAGCGGGAAAACACAGAGGTCGAAAGCTGATCGCGCCAAAAAACGAAGCACGACCGACCTTGGACAGAAGCAAAGAAACTTTATTTAATATTATTCAGTTCGATATCGCTGGGAAAAACGTTTTGGATATTTTCGCGGGGTCGGGCGCGCTCGGGCTGGAATCGCACAGCAGAGGGGCAAGTTCCGTTACTTTTATCGACAATGATTTTAACAGCATTGAAGCGATAAAACGAAACTGTTCCGCTTGCGCTTGCGGCGGAAATGTGATAAAAGCGGATTTTGCGCAAGCTTTGCAAAGGCTTTCGGGTGAAAAATTCGGACTTGTTTTTATTGATCCGCCATATGAAACGGATTTTTGCATTACCGCAATGCAAATGTTAAATCAATATCATCTGCTTACCGATGTGGCGATAGTGGCATGCGAACACAAGAGAGATACGGTTTTGCCCGAAAAAGTTTACAATCTTAGCGTATATAAGACCCGTTCTGTCGGTATCGCTAATTTTACAATTTATAAATACGGAGAAGAATTATGAAAGTAGGAGTATACGCGGGCTCGTTTTGCCCTGTAACCAAAGGTCATGTCGACGCTATCGAACGCGCGTCAAAACTTGTGGACAACCTAATTGTCGTAATACCGATAAATATAAATAAAACGTTCAAAATTTCCCTTGAAGACAGAACGGAATTACTAAAAGAAGCGGTAAAACACGTTAAAAACGTAACCGTTTGCAATACGCATCTTGCTTTGGCGGATTTTTGCAAAGACGTGAAAGCGGAAATAATAATTAAATCCATTCGCAACGCTGTGGATATGCAGTACGAAATGGATATGGCAGATATAAACAAATCCCTTAGCGGAATAGAAACCGTCTTTTTAGCGGCGGACAAAAAATACGCCGTCGTGTCGTCCACCTTTGTGCGGGAGCTCGCAGCTTTCGGCAAAGATATAACGCCGTACGTGCCCGCGCATTTAGCGGAAAAAATCACAAAATATTTTAAAAATTAGAGCTAGCAAAAGAATATGTTTAATTTCCAAAGAAACTTAATCGCTCCGACAGAATTGAAAAGATTACTGCCGTTAACAAAGGAGCAAATAGAAATAAAAAAAGCAAGCGACTTAATGCTTGTTAACGCTATAGAAAATCGGGATAAATACCTTGTGGTTTGCGGACCTTGCGCCGCCGACAACTACGAAGCCGTAGTCGAATACTGCAAAATGCTGAAAAAATTATCGGATAAGGTAAATGATAAAATTTTGATTTGTCCGCGTATTTTTACGGCAAAACCGCGTTCAAGGGGCGAAGGTTATCTCGGTATGATGTTCGAGCAAAATTCGAGCGGCGAAACCGATATAAATAAAGGACTTATCGAATGCCGCAAGCTTTTTCTTGAGTGTATGAGTATTACGCAATTACCATTAGCGGTTGAACTGCTGTATTTTGAGCAATACGGATATTTTGACGACGTAGTATCGTATTTATTTATCGGAGCTCGCACCAGCGAGAGCGCGCCGCACAGAAATTTTGCTTCGGGTGTGGACGTGCCAGTCGGTATAAAAAATCCCGCGGGCGGAAATTTGAAATCATTAGCCGAAGCTTTATATTGCGTAAAAAATCCGAAAATCTGCTTGTTTAACGAAAATCAATATTTAACGAGCGGCAATAATCACGCCCATATCGTACTGCGCGGACAAATAAACGAAGACGGAACTTACGTTTCCAACTGCAATGAAAATTCGATAAAACGCCTTTGCAGTTACTGCGGAGAACTCAATATTTCCAAACCTTTTATTTTAATGGATTGTTCGCACGCAAACAGCGGAAAATACCCGAAAAGGCAAATAGAAAACGCTATTTTTTGCGTGGAAAATTTGCCTAAAATAGGCGGAATTATGCTGGAAAGCTATATCAACGAGGGCAACAGCGAAACGGCTTTCGGCACTTCGCGCACAGACCCTTGTTTGTCGTTTACAGACACGGAATCACTCATATTAAAGCTTTATTCGTCATTATCAAAGTAGTAAAGAAAGCGGAAAACAAATCAAGCCCGTCAAAAAACATTGAGCTAATTTAATACACAAAACTTTGCCGCCGTTAAGACGGCATTTTTCATAAAAAGGCAAGCATTGTAAAAATACGCAAAAGCCGCCGAAACTCAGCGTTATCGCGCACAAAATAGTAGCGAGCTGCAAGGGGAAACACCCCGCGTAAGCGTAACAGCCGTTTGTCATTTCCAGTAGTCCGATGACGGTTAACGTTGCTCCAAAGACGGCGTTTGCAGGCAAAATAACGGTCAGCACGGTGGATATCATTTCGCAAAGCATATAAAACAAAGCTATGTATCCGCCCACGGAAAGTATAGAAGTAACCGCCGAATACATGCTTTCGCCGAAATTTATTTTTCTTTCATTTGGCGGCGTTAGTGGAACGCTTTTTGATAAAAATCTGTTTCTAAAAATCAAACCGCAAAATATTTGCCCCAAAAAAAGTGAAATGTATAAAATAATTCCCGCCTTAAAACTTTTTAAAAAGTTTATTCCGACCGCGCCGATGGCGTAAATAGGACTGGCGCACGAGCAAAGCGTGGTTAGTTTGTAACAAGCCTCGCTGCCGCCTAAACTTTTTTTCTCGTACAATTCAGCGACGGTTTTCGCGCCAATAGGGTATCCGCAAAGCATACTCAAGACAAATACCGACGCCGTTTGGGGCGGAGCGTTGAAAAGTTTTTGACTAAGCCCGTTTTTCTTGCCAAGTCCGTCCAAACAACCGCTGTTTACTAATAAATTCGACAAAAATAAAAAAGGAAAAAGACTTGGCAAAACCGAGTTTGACCATACCGCCAATCCTTTCATAAAACTGCCCGAATATAGTTTTGGGTCGATAAAAAATAGGGTAGCGCAAAAAATAATAATTATGACGAGCGGTAGGTGCGGTTTTATTCTCATAAACTAACTTTATGCTTTTGCTCAACTTGTTAGACTGTATGTAAAATTTTATTTGAAAAGTTAAAAAAAATAATTTTCAATAAATTATGATTTATTAATTTCTTTTGAGAATTAATTTTTTTTCTTATTTTAGAAAAAAAATTTTTTACGATTATAATTTATGAACACAAATTACTCAGTCTGCTAGACCGAATTTCTATTGGATCCTTTTATAAATAGCTTTAAATATAGCTTTAAATTATGAAAATAATAGCTACTGACCAATTTGGTCAGTGCTTAAGATTTTGTGTTCATTGATATTCGAAATATTGATAAATACAAAGAAAAAATCCCCGAATATTATAAAAAGATTATTGATTTATATTTAGATAAATTATTAGATATAAATTCCTAAAAAAATAGTTAATTTATAATTAGACTTTCAATAAATTAATAAAAAAAAAACCGCCTTTTATGGGCGGTTTCTTTATGTGAATTTGTGTTTTTTTTTAATAAAAACTAAACTTTTTGCAACGGATTAGTCAAGTCCCGATTGCCGTTTATTCCTTGCAGCGAAGAATAAATATTCGAGGCTTTGATATCTATATCTATCATTATTTTTTGAGTTTCGTTCACTTTATCGGGGGTGTTAACGCCCGAGCGGGCGACGTGGGAAAGCAAATCCAGTCTGTCTTTGC
>JAQUSX010000023.1:0-5141 GCA_028710055.1 Clostridia bacterium
TTGTCAACTTCTTTTGCAGGGGAACACATTGCGTCAAGCTGCGGCGACGCTGGATATTTCATACGCTACAGTCAACACCTATTGTACGACATTATATCGCAAACTGAATATCAACAGTCGTACTGAACTATTAATACTTTTTAAAGACCATATAGTCGAATTGCCAAATCAATAATATTTTGCGCTGTCACATAAATAAAAAACAATAATAACATATCGCGATTTAAAACGCGACATGTTTTTTTCTATTCATTAGAACTAATGAATTGAATAATAGTGGCTAAATATAATAAAATTTTCATATAAATATTTTACTGTAATTATTTTATAAAGGAGAAAATTATGAAATGTAAAAAATGCGGCGCTGAATTAGGCGATAAGACAAAATGCGCTGATTGCGGCGAAGATAATACGGCAAAAAAAATTGATTTTAAAACCCGTGACTTTACCGGAGAGTTTGATACTGCGGAAGCAAAAGACAAAAAAGTTATGGCGATACTGGCTTATCTCGGTTTTTTGGTGTTTATTCCTATCTTTGCGGCGAAAGACAGCAAATACGCTAGATTCCACGCCAATCAAGGTCTTGTTTTGTTTATATTAGAAATGGCAATTGCTATTGTTGATATAATTCTTACCGCAATCTTTGCTTACGTATGGGTAGTATCGGTAATTTTATCGGTAGTATTTTGGCTATTATGGATAGGTTTGACTGTGCTTGCAATTGTGGGTATCGTTAACGCTGTAAATGAAAAAGCTAAAGAACTACCTTTAATCGGTAAAATGAGAATATTAAAATAAGGAGTTTATATTAAAAAATGAAAAAATTATTGGCTATTGTTTTGGCCGTGTTGATGCTTGTATCTTTGTGCGCTTGTTCTGGCATCACGGACATAATAAACGGAAACGGCGACGGCGACGATAACGGAACTACAACCCCGGAAGATTTTAAAACCCCGGAAGAAATCGAAGAGTATTTTGATAATATTTTGATTTCATATCAATATACTTCTACCGAAACTCAAGAAGAAGGTGTCGCTTGGACAGTTGCGCAAAACGATAAAGCTGTTTACGTAAACATTATGGGTATTCAAATGCTTTATGTAAAAGATACCGGCGAATCGTTTATGTTTGACGACCAAGGACAAAAAATAAAATACAGCACCACAGAGACAATGTCTTTCAGCGACTATACCGATATGTTCTTTGACTATACTTACGATACGGAAGATTTTGTAAGAACGGGAACAAAAACCATAGCAGGCAGAACTTGCACGGTTTATGAATATTCAATAAGCGTTTTTGGTTACACTTACAGCTCTTTGTATTCCATCGATAACGCTACTGGTATTTGTATGGAAGTATCCGTTAGCGGAAGCGCAGGCGGCGAAAGCGGTTCTGTTACATGGATTGTGACAGAATTACAAGTTGGCGGCGTTAACCTTGACGAATACATAAATCAACCTGTAGATATTGATTACACACAATACGAATAAATTTAACTAAAAAACGACGCTGTTACGGCGTCGTTTTTTTATTACTTTAAAAAGAAAATATCAAAATAATATAATTTTATTTAACTCAATTTCTGATTAGTTTTTTTCGTCGGCTTGCTTTTTGCGTTCCATTTCCGCGTTATAAAGTTCTTCGGTGGCAAGAGCTATCTTCGTAACTGAAAAATCTTTGCCTTCTGGATAAATATAATAAGTGTCTGTGTTTGTGTTAAGATCCACGCAGTCGCCGAATTTGCCGAGATACTCGTATTCGATATGACAAGAGTAAAGTGACGCCACGGGCTTTTCCACCACGTATTTTTCGCCTTTATATTCGCCTTCAAGCAAAAATCCGTTTTTATCGTGCGTCAGCGTTCCTTTGCCAAGGTCAATATAACCGTCGGCGTTTGGCAATGAGTCTACCCGTACTGCGGAATGAAAATAATATTTTCCGTCGTTGATTTCACGGCGTACGTTTTTGCGTTCCCATTCGTACCAGTCGGGTATATGCGAAAATTCGGTTTTGCCTTTCGTTGCTTTCAGCTCGCCAAGCTCGGTCATTTCCCATTCTTTTCCGCAAGCGTCGCAACGCAAAATTTCTCCTTTTGAGGACATTTTGTATTCGGCTTTGCATTTTGGGCATTGATACAAGACCTTATGCAGACCTTCCGCTCGTTTAGGGAAATTTATAATTATACCGTTTTCTTTTTGCCAAGCAAAATCGTCGTAATAAAACTCGTTACGGAGAATTTCATTTATTTCTTCAACGGATTTTGTTTTAAGTTCGTCTGCGGTAAGAATTTGTTTCATCGTCGCTTGGGTGCCTTTTAATTTGCGGTCGGTCAAATTCCAAAGAGGAGAGTTAATGTGATGTCCGTGGCAGATGAGCGTTACCACAGGGACTTTAAACAGTTTTGCCAGTTTGCCCAAAGATTCGGGTAACACGGCGGTAGTGCCGCAAAGCGAATAGCGGGCTTCGGGATATACGACCGCTATATCGCCTCGGTCGATAACGTATTTTAACTGCTTAATAAGCACTATATCGTTTGTGAATTTTCGTTTGCAAATGCATCCGACGGCTCGTAAAAGCCATTCGCGCTTAAGGAACCCGTCAATAGCAACAACATAGTTTGCCCGATGGGGAAAAACGGCTGCAGTCGCGACTTTGAAATCCATAAAAGCGTTGTGATTGCAAAGCAAAAGATAAGGCGGTTTAAGTCCTTTCATATTTACTTTAGTAATTTTGTTTTTGTGTTTGATTATGTCCGGATACGATAAAGCCCAAGCTAGCGGCAATAAACGCTGCCTTTTTGACCTTTTTGACATATCGAACCGTTTAACGTCGTCAAGCATAATAAACCTCGTTTTTTTATTTTTCTCTTGTATGCCGTAGATAATATAAGCAGAATTATAGACATTCTAGCATTATTTGTCGCTTATTACAATACTTTTAAAAATAAAGCCGAAAATTATCGAAGCGTTTTTCCTTAAATAAAAAACCGAAATAAATTTCGGTTTCTTGTTTTATTTTTTTCCTATTTTTTAGTATCGGGTTTTATCATAATGCCGAGTTCGTCCAACTGTTTTTGCGTAACCGTTGACGGCGCGCCCATCAGTAAGTCTTCCGCGTTCTTATTCATGGGGAAAGCGATGACTTCGCGGATATTTTGTTCGTCGGCTAATAGCATTACGATACGGTCAACGCCGGGCGCCATACCGGCGTGCGGCGGCGCGCCGAACTTGAACGCATTAAACAAAGCGGGGAATTTTGTCTCAACGATTTCTTTGTCGTAACCAGCTATTTCAAAAGCTCTTACCATTATTTCGGGGCTGTGGTTTCTGACCGCCCCCGAACAAAGCTCGATACCGTTGCACACGATGTCGTATTGATAAGCCAAAATATCAAGCGGGTTTTTAGTGTTAAGAGCTTCCAGTCCGCCTTGAGGCATTGAGAAAGGATTGTGCGAAAAAACTATTTGATTTGTTTCCTCGTCGTGTTCGAACATAGGAAAATCGTTTACCCAACAAAACTCGAATGTTTTTTCCGCCACGAGTCCAGCTCTTTTAGCGGCTTCGTTGCGTAAAAGTCCAGTCAGTTTCGTTACTTTTTCCTTATCGTCGCCGACGAATAAGACAGCCGAATTAGGTTTCAGTCCAAGTCTATCGGTAAGTTTTTGTTTTCGCTCGTCATCTAAAAATTTTGTTATGCCGCCGCCGAAAACGCCGCTTTCGTCAAGCTTGACGTACGCAGCTCCGCTGCCTTTATTTTCTTTGACAAACTCATTCAAGCCGTCAAAATAACTGCGGGGTTGACTGCAGTCTATTATCGGAATAGCTTTGACTATTTTATTTTCAAAAAAGCGTATTTCCGAGTTAACAAAAATATCGGTTACGTCGGTCACCAAAAGGGGATTGCGTAAATCGGGTTTGTCCGAGCAGTATTTTTCCATCGCTTCAAGGTACGGAATACGTTTAAACGGCGGTTTGCTTACGTTAAAGGTGGAGTACTCGGTAAAAATTTCATACATTACTTCTTCCATAACGGCAAAAACGTCTTCCTGCTCGGCGAAAGCCATTTCGATATCAAGCTGATAAAATTCGCCCGGCGAGCGGTCCGCTCTGGCGTCTTCGTCGCGGAAACAAGGAGCGATTTGGAAATATTTGTCAATGCCCGAAACCATTAATAGTTGTTTGAACTGTTGAGGAGCTTGAGGCAAAGCATAAAATTCGCCTTTGTGCGTGCGACTGGGCACTAGATAGTCGCGCGCGCCTTCGGGTGAAGAACTGGTCAAAATAGGGGTTTGAATTTCCATAAAGCCGCGCTCTATCATTTTTTTGCGCAGAGAAAAAATAACGTTGCTGCGCAAAATCAATTTATCTTTATTAACGGGGTTTCTTAAATCTAAAAAACGGTATTTAAGTCTAGTGTCTTCGCGGCTGTCCAGCGAATTGCTGATTTCAAAGGGCAGCTGTTCAGTGCATTTTCCCAAAACTTCGATTTTTTCGGGTTTGATTTCAATATCGCCCGTCGGCAGTTTCGGGTTTTTGTCCGTGCGTTCCAATACAGTACCTTGTATCATAACGGTTGATTCACGCGGAATGTCCCTTATTTGTTGTTTTAAATTTTCGTCGGAAACGACCACTTGCGTTATACCGTAAAAATCTCTCAAAGTGACGAATATAACCGCGCCAAGATCGCGCGCGCTGTTTAGCCAGCCCGCCAACGTGACTTGCTTTCCAACGTCGGATATACGCAATTCGCCCAAATTATGTGTTCTATACATAAAAAAACCTCGTGTGTTTGGTTAGCCGTTTTTACGGTTACCATTTAAATTTTCTACATTTGATTATACTTTAAGCGGGGTTTTCTTGTCAATTAAACTAAACACAACCAAAAAAAGCTTTTAGTGCGAGTAAAGGGCGATAAGTTCCATATACTCCGCCCAATGCTTTTCTCTTATGGGCATAATCTTTTCATTTTTGACGTCGTCGGGCAGCGCGAAATGTAATACCAAAGCGGGCGAAATACCGTTATGATTTTCAACAAACTCGTAACGGATAAGCAATCCGTTTTTTAAAAGCTGTTTCGCTTTGTTGTGATAACTAAAGTACATAAATATATTGTACCCATTAAATAGTCTTTTTTTCTTG
>JAQUSX010000023.1:5241-7566 GCA_028710055.1 Clostridia bacterium
AATACCGTTATGATTTTCAACAAACTCGTAACGGATAAGCAATCCGTTTTTTAAAAGCTGTTTCGCTTTGTTGTGATAACTAAAGTACATAAATATATTGTACCCATTAAATAGTCTTTTTTTCTTGTGCTGCCTCTGAATTGAGCGCGAAATGTATTGCATTTTTATATTGCGGTTTTTTCGCTTTTTTAAATTAATTAAAAAAAATATTTGCCCGACTGTCGCTGCCGAATTTTTTTCAGTTTTCTTGGCGCCGATTTATAATACGCTTATTTAATCGGAAAAACCTTGCAAGCATCCGCCTTTGCGTGTTAAAATCTAATAAAAATAACGGCAAAAAGGGAAAAGGAAAATGATTGAAAATAAAGATGAACTGAAAGAAACTTTAAAAAAATTATCCGAAAACGATTTCCATTTGAAAAAAAAAGAAACCGCTGAGAAACTTTTGTCGTCAATGCTCAATTTTATCGGCGATCCCGATCCCATTTTGCGCGACGAACTGATTTATTCGGCTTTCTGTACTTTCGTCGCCGATGGCTGTTTTTCGGAAAACACATTGTCCGAATTAACGGACAAATTGATTTCCGAAGATTTTATATTCTGGCATATAAACGAGGACGATGTTTTCGGAGTTTTTCGCCGCAGTTTTTCGGTGCTGTTTCTGGCCGAAACGCTAAGCCGTCACGCGGCAAAAAAATATTTGAGTGAAAAGCAAATCGACAATGTTAAAAATGCTTTGATTAAATATATAAACAATGAACGCGATTTGCGCGGCTACGACGAAACTTACGGTTGGGCGCACGCCGTCGCGCACACTTCGGACGCTTTTTGCGCATTGTTCGATTGCGGAATAATGCAAAAAGACAGCGAAGAAATTTTATATGCAATTCAAAATAAATTTATGCTCGCAGAAAAAATTTTCGACGCCGAAGAAGATGAGCGCGCCGCGAGTTTCGTTTATAAAATAATAAAATTAAAAATGGATAAAGTTTTTCTGACCGAATGGCTGAAAGATTTTTCCAAAGCCGCGCAAATAACGGATTATTTCTCAAGGCTGCGTGCGCGAATAAATTGCAAAAATTTAATCCGAGACCTTTATTTTCGCATTGTTCATAACGGGGGCGATAAAGAGTTTCTGCCTATATTCTTTGAAACGGAAGCGAAATTAAACAGATTCGTTAAAAGATAAAATATTATTATGCGCGAATGGCGGTGGTTCCCTTTCAAAATAGGGAAGTCGTCGTTTTACTAGCGGTCACTGCGACAAGAAATAAATATATTCGTTCCATATGTTGTGTCGTATTTTATTAGCTTTTTTCTTTTCAAAAAGATTGACAAAAATCGCCGCCTCGTGATAGACTAAGTCAATTTTATATTTATAAGGAGGAGAAAAATATGAAATTCAACGAAACTATCGTGACGGCAAAAAACGGAACGAAAATCATCGTTCGCAGCGCGACTGTGGACGAAGCGGCAGAATTGCTTGATTATCTAAATAAGGTAAGCGCGGAAACGGATTTTCTTCTCCGCGGCGCGGATGACCAAAAACTTACGCTGGAAGATGAAAAACAGTTTATTCAGTCAGGACTGGAATCTCCCACAAAATACAATATCTGCGTTTTCTGCGACGGAGAAATTGCGGGTACCTGCTCGCTGTTTTGGAGCGACAAAAAGAAAGTCGCGCACAGAGGCAATATCGGTATCGCCATATTGAAAAAATATTGGAATCTAGGCATCGGTACGGAACTATTTAAGATTATGATAGAGCTTGGCAAAAAAAACAATATGAAGCAGCTCGAATTGGCTTACGTCGCCGGCAACGAACGCGGCAAAGCTTTGTATGAAAAAATGGGTTTCCGCGAAGTCGGAAGAATACCGAACGCTTTTATAATGAATGACAAAACATACCGCGACGACGTGCTAATGGTAAAGGAACTTTAAGGAGCAAAATGAGAAATCGCCACGATACGACAATAGCCGGCGGTATCGCAAGTGAAAATTTAATTGCGGCCGCTAACTCAACGGAAGACGAAAAATTAACGCAAAATCACGAACCCGAAGCGGTTGACGGCACGGCAGTCGAAACATATACCGCCAAAAAAGTATTGACAAAAACGGAAAAGAAAAAGTTTGTCTACCGCGTGCTTATTTACATATTGGGACTATTCATAATAGGAATGGGAGTGGCTTTCGCAATTAACAGTAATCTTGGTATTTCCGCGGCCAGCAGCTTGCCGTACGTTTTGTATTTGGTTACCGACATACCTTTGACCGTTACCATAACCGCCTTATATACGCTTTGGGTAGGCGTGCAATGGATTGTTT
>JAQUSX010000024.1 GCA_028710055.1 Clostridia bacterium
CCACTACTACTGTGTACGGTATTTTGTCAAGCTGCGCTTCACGGATACGGTAGCCGATTTTTTCGTTTCTATCGTCAAGATCCGCGCGTATTCCCATATCTATAAGTTTATCGTAAACTTTTTTTGCGTAGCCGTTTTGCGCTTCCGATATAGGCATAACTCTGACTTGCTCGGGTGCAAACCACAGCGGCAGCGCGCCCGCGTATTTTTCAAGCAACAGTGCGAGAGTGCGTTCGTAACAGCCGATAGAAGTTCTGTGAATAATATACGGCATAGTTTTACTTCCGTCAACGTCGATATATTCCATACCGAATTTTTGAGCCAAAAGCATATCTATTTGGATTGTTACCAATGTGTCTTCTTTGCCGTGAACGTTAGTTATTTGAAGGTCGAGTTTCGGTCCGTAAAAAGCCGCTTCGCCGATACCGATCTGATAATTTACGCCCAGTTCGTCCAAAATGTTTTTCATAAGCTTTTGCGCTTCGTCCCATTGTTCTTTTGTGCCTTCGTATTTTGCGGTGTTTTCGGGATCCCATTGACTGAAGCGGTAAGTTACGTCTTCGAGCAGACCAATAGATTGCAACAAATATCTCGAAAGCTCCAAACAGCCTTTAAATTCTTCTTTGAGTTGATCTGGACGTATGATAAGATGCGCTTCGGAAATAGTAAATTGTCTTACCCTAATAAGTCCGTGCATTTCGCCGCTGTCTTCGTTTCTAAACAGAGTGGAAGTTTCGTTTAAACGCATCGGAAGCTCACGGTAACTGCGTTGGCGGTTAAGGAAAACCTGATATTGGAAAGGACATGTCATAGGACGCAAAGCGAAAACTTCTTTATCTTTGTTTTCGTCGCCCAAAATAAACATACCTTCTTTGTAATGAGACCAGTGACCGCTTATTTTGTACAAATCCGATTTTGCCATATACGGAGTCTTAGTCAATTTGTAACCCCATTTTTCTTCCGTGTCTTCTACAAAACGCTCCAATATCTGTATGACTTTCGCGCCTTTAGGCATAAGAATCGGCAAACCCTGTCCAATAACGTCGACTGTGGTAAAGTATTCCAGCTCTCGACCGATTTTGTTGTGGTCGCGGCGTTTAGCGTCTTCTACTTTTGCCAAATACTCGTCCAAATCAGCTTTTTTGTCGAAAGCCGTTCCGTAAATACGGCTGAGCATTTTGTTTTTTACGTCGCCGCGCCAATACGCTCCCGCAAGTCCCGTAAGTTTGAACGCTTTTACTTTGCCCGTGGAAGTAAGGTGCGGTCCGCGGCACATGTCGGTATATTCGCCTTGAGTATATATCGAAACCTCGGGAACACCTAAATCCTTAATCATTTCAACCTTATAAGGTTCGTTTTGCTTTTCGAAAAATTTTATCGCGTCGGCGCTACTCATAACCGAGCGAACGATGGGCAGATTTTCTTTTATTACGTTTTGCATTTCCGCTTCGATTTTTGCTAAATCGTCTTGAGTAATGGGTTCCTCGAAATCAATGTCGTAATAAAATCCGGTTTTAACTGCGGGACCTATCGCCACTTTCGCGTTGGGGTACAAGCGTTTAACCGCTTGCGCCATAATGTGAGAAGTAGTATGGCGATAAACTTCCTTTCCTTCCTCGTCATTAAATGTAAACACTTTAAAATCGCAGTCGTTATCTACCGTTGCGGTCAAGTCCGCTTTCGTTCCGTTTATCGACGCGCAAACAGCGTTGCGAGCCAAGCCTTCGCTAATGCTTTTGATGATGTCAATGACGCTCGTTCCCTTGTCAAATTCAGCTTTTCTGCCGTCGGGAAAAGTAATGAAAATTTTCGCCATAATTAATTCCTCCTATAAAAAAATCCTTACCCTAAGTTACTAGGATAAGGACGAAAATTATTTCCGCGGTTCCACCTTATTTACCGCCCATGAGCGGTCTCTTTAAAGTTATTTACATTTACGCCGTAAATATAAGCGGTATCAAATGAAGTGGTACTCATTTAGACCGTCTGCGCGACTTTCACCTTGATTCACGCTCTCTAAAAAACGGGCAACCAAACGAACATGTCTTCAAATACAATACTATCAAATTTTTAATTTATTCTATACCTTGCGGTATTTTTTGTCAAGAGTTTGTAAGAGATTCGTAACTTGCGGCAAACAAATAATCCGCTAAATATCGAAATTCATCGGATAATATATCGATTTTGCCCATAAAAACGAGCATTCTCGGTTTTTGACAAATGATATTGTACATCAAAATTTCTTCTTCGGATAAATCTGGGTAAATGAATTTTTGCTTTACTATACGCTTGTTTTTTTCATCAAAAAGCTCAAATCCATCATAATTAAGTACGGCGAAAAGTTTTTTATTTACAAAAGGCACGGCTTCCAATAAAAAACGCAAAAAATCCCGAACGATGCTTTTATTGTTAAAAATCACATCGTTAGCGTTACTAAGCTCAATTATTTCATCCCACTTTCTTTTGAGATTTTTTGAGCGAAAATTGTAAACTCCGTCGATTACGATAACTTCGGGATTGTCAAACATCCGAACAAGCGACCTGTTGTCGATATTGCTGTCGAATATGCACATTGTGTTAATGAGCGTGCGTGTGGTCAAATCGTCGTTGGTTATACGGATTTTTTCCAATAAATATCTTTTTTTGTAGCTTACCGATATCACTCTCGCCACGCTTTCCCTAACGAGAGCAGTCATTTGCGGCTTATGCTCTATCGGATACGCTAGCGAAACGTAATAGCGATTTTTCGCGTCAAGCTCCGTAATAATGCCGTTAACGCAAGAAACGGGTTTTTCCAGCTCGTCTTTAATGCTTTGCAAAAAAAATTTATTTTGGTTGTCGATACTAAGCGTCGTTTCCGCGAGTTTTTGATTCATACATAAAGTTTATGCAAATTCAAAATTATTAGTATACGCCGACCAAAAACCGCTAAATTTTCATATTTTTCGCCATTTCTTTGTCAGATTCCGACACTCGAAAACTTTCGCGGACTTTTTGCAACGCTTTGTTTCTGACAAACTTTGTAAGGTTATTTTTGCCGTCGATGTATTTTACCGTTTTATCTTTACATTTTATAAAAGCGATTGACAAAAGCCACGCAGCGCCCATATCTAGATAATATTCGCCGAAAGTAAGATTGTCTACGGTTGCGAGAATTTTGTCAATATGACTTTCGTCCAAGAAATATTGCATAAATATATTAAGCCCGAAGCGTATTGTAAAAGTTTTATCGCTATCTGTGAGCGTTAAGGCAAAATTCCAAAGTTTTTCAAGGTCGTTTTCCTTTATTTTCAAAGCGGAATTTACGCTGTCGCAAACCGCCCAGTTTTCCACGTAGGGCAAATAATCACGCAATAAATTTAGTTTTTCGTCAAGAGATATTTTCGCGAAACAAATAACGAAACCTTTTATCATATCGACTTCGTAAAATTCGTTGCAAGGAAAAGTTAAAATCGTCTTATATTCGTCCGCGTAAATGCGGGCTATCGCGCGCAAGTCGGGATTACGGCAGCCCAAAATTTCCGTTTCCGTTTTCACGATACGGCTGTTGAAATTTTTGTATTCCGCCGTGGATTTTTCTCTTATTAAATTACATAAAAATTCGTATGTCATATTCACCCTTGTTTCTCAGTTCGCAAAATTTTAGTTTATAAGCTGCGAATAATTTTATTTTTTTTCGTTATAAAGCAAAATCGTATGCGTTTTGTTAACTGCATACGATTCTACAAAAATTGTTTAATTTTGTTATTTTTTGTTTTCTTCTACAAATTTCACAACCGCGCCGATTGTTTGAAGCTTGTTTGCCATTTCGTCGGGTACGGTGATATTAAAAACATCTTCTAAAGACATAAGCAGTTCCACTACGTCGAGCGAATCCGCGCCAAGGTCGTTAATGATATCGGATTCCATGGTTATTTTGTCTTTTGAAATATTCAGTTGATCAGCCAGCATTGTTTGAACTTTTTCGAAAACCATCAATAATTCCTCCATTTATAATAGGTACAAATTTTCATACAGCCATTTTATAATAAATTACCGATAATTACAATACTTTTTCGGTATTTTTTTCTAAAATTCAGCGTTATATACAGTGCGCGGGAACGGAATTGAGTCTCTGATGTTGTTTACGCCTGTAAGATACATTACAAGACGCTCAAAACCAAGACCAAAACCCGCGTGCTTATTTCCGCCGTAACGGCGTAAATCCAAATACCACCAGTATTCCTCGGTGTTCATATTAAGCTCGCGCATTCTTTGTTCCAGTACCTCGTAACGCTCTTCTCTTTGGCTAGCTCCGATAAGTTCGCCGATACCAGGAACAAGCATATCCGCTGCGGCGACGGTCTTTTTGTCGTCGTTTAAGCGCATATAAAACGCCTTGAAATCCTTTGGATAATCGGTAACAAAAACGGGACATTTATATATTTTTTCGGTCAAATATTTTTCGTGTTCGGTAGCCAGTTCCTCGCCCCAGCGCGCTTTAAACTCAAACTCGTTGTTATGCGGTTCAAGCAATTTCACCGCTTCGGTATAACTAATGCGGACAAAATCGCTTTTTACTAATTTAGTAAGTCTTTCTTTTAATCCCTTATCAATAAATTCGTCAAAAAAGTCCATTTCTTGCTTGCAGTTATCTAAAACGTATTTTACGACGTATTTTATCATATCTTCGGCAAGATTCATATCGTCGGCTAGGTCGGCGAAAGCTATTTCGGGTTCTATCTGCCAAAACTCCGCCGCGTGACGCTGTGTGTTGCTGTGCTCCGCTCTGAAAGTCGGTCCAAAAGTATACACGTTGGAAAAAGCCATTGCGTAAGTTTCGACTTCTAATTGTCCCGAAACGGTTAAACCCGCTTTTTTGCCGAAAAAGTCTTTTGAGTAATCAACTTCTCCGTTAGGGGTTTTCGGAACGTTATTTAGGTCAAACGTCGTAATTTGGAACATTTCGCCCGCGCCTTCGCAGTCGCTGGCCGTAACTATCGGCGTGTGAACATAAATAAAGTTGCGTTCATTAAAGAAACTATGCACAGCAAATGCCGCCTTTGAGCGAACTCTCATAACGGCGTTAAATAAATTCGTTCTTGGACGCAAATGCGCGATTTCTCTCAAAAACTCAACGGTGTGGCGTTTTTTCTGCATCGGGTATTCGGGCGTAGATTTGCCTTCCACCGTAATAGATTTCGCCTTTATCTCGAAAGGCTGTTTATTTTCGGGGGTAAGCGTAACGACGCCGTTTACGGTCAAAGCGCAGCCTACGTTTTGACGCGCTATTTCTTCGTAATTTTCTATTTCGTCGCGGACGAAAACCACTTGCACGGATTTGAAACATGTGCCGTCGTTAAGTTCGATAAAACCGAAAACTTTGCTGTCGCGGATTGTGCGTGCCCATCCGCTTACGGTAACGGTTTTACCGTCGTATAATTGCTGTTGTTCGTATAAACTGTTTAATAATGTTCTCATATATTTACCGTACTTTTATTTTTTTAGATTTTTTAATAATGATTATTTTTTTAGTCTGCGTAAAAAAGCGGGTACGTCGTTGTCTTCCGATACTTTTATATTAGACGTTTCAGCCGCTGCTACTTGGTTTTGCGCCGGTTGCTCTGGCTCAATATCCGTTTCAGCGGGCTTAAATTCGCTGTTAAGCGGTTTGTCCATTCTTGTGCCGTACAATTCTTTCGCAAAATTACTATTGTCAGCGCGTTCGGTTCTTTCACCGAAAAACGATTGCGTTTTCGATTTTTGCGGAATTTGCTGTTCTTGTTTTTGCATATCGAAACCTGTTGCGATAATGGTAACCTGAACTTCGCTTTCAATATCTTCGCGTATATCCGCGCCGAATATTATCTGCGCCTGCTCGTCCACTACTTCTTTGACCAAATCAACAGACTCGTAAATTTCGCCGAGCGTCAGGTCTACGCTGCCAGTAATATTAATGATAAGCCCAGTCGCGCCTTTTATCGTCGTTTCCAACAAAGGACTGTAAACAGCTTGACGTATAGCGTCCAAAGTGCGGTTTTCGCCTTTTCCGACACCCAAGCCCATATGCGCCATACCTTTGTTACGCATTACAGATTTTACGTCGGCAAAATCAAGATTGATAAGCGCGGGGAAAACGATAATATCGCTTATGCCGCGTATACCTTGACGCAAAACTTCGTCCGCGCGTTTAAACGCTTCGACAACGGTAATATCTTTGGGGAAATTTTGCATAAGTTTATCGTTTGGAATAACGACGAGAGTGTCTACGTATTTTCTAAGATTTTCTATACCCATCTCGGCGTTTTTGATACGAACTCTTCCTTCAAAAGAGAAAGGTTTCGTGACTACCGCAACCGTTAGTATACCCATTTCTTTCGCAATCGAAGCGATAACGGGAGCGGCTCCCGTGCCTGTGCCGCCGCCCATACCCGCGGTCAAAAAGACCAAATCGGTATCTTTGAGTATTTCAACAATAGAGTCGCGGCTTTCTTCCGCGGCTTGTCTGCCGATTTCGGGGTCTGCGCCTGCTCCCAAACCTTTTGTGAGTTTGCTGCCTATCTGTAATTTATTTGAAGCCTGCGACATAAACAAGGCTTGTCTATCCGTATTTATAGCGACAAAAGTTGCGCTTTTTATGCCCGATTGAATCATACGGTTAACCGCGTTGTTACCGCCGCCGCCTATTCCCAAAACTTTTATATCGGCAGCTCTCGCAACCGCTTGATATTCGTCTACCATTTTTATCTAATCCTCCCTGAGTTCAAGCTAAAATAATCTTTTGTTCGCGCGCTGTTTTACCGCAAGTTCCACAAGTCCGTACACCGATGCGAATTCGGGTTTGTTTTTCAATGGATCAAGGGTTTTAGCCGTTTCCACTTTTTTACGCAAAACTCTGGACAAAAACTCCGCGCCGCCTTTTAGGTAAGTCAGTCCGCCTCCCGTGAGATAAACGGGCGTATAGAGCGGTATTTCTTCGCTGTAACTATCAAAACATTTAATAATATATTCGCCGATTTCTTCGATTCGGGCTTTTGCTATTTCGTTTGACTGCTCGGCTTTTATTTCCGTTCCGTCGGATAAAATATAATTTTCAACTGGTTTAAATTCTAAATTAAGATTTATTTTTTGACGCAGTTGTTCCGCCGACTTATATGAAATCTCTAATACTTTGCATAAATCCGCGGATATATGTCCCCCGCCCACCGAAAAAGACTTCATAAACAATAATCCGTCGCCGCCTACAAGCATAACGTTTGTTGTGATATAACCGACGTCGATAAGTATCGCTTGTTTGTCGCGCGTTTCGGGCGAAATCAAAAACAAAGCTTCCGCAAGACAACTTGAAACTAATATCGTTTGAGTTATTCCAAGCGCATTTACTATCGGATTAACGCAATCGGTAAAATATTCGCTTGCGTAGATATATGAAATTAATCCGAATAATTTAGTAGCAGCGCAACCTAAAGGATCGACTGTCTGTCTGTCGTCGTCAATAATGTAATGAATTACCGATTGACTTATCGGCGTAAGAGACGCTGACGGTTCGTTTGGACACGCAC
>JAQUSX010000025.1 GCA_028710055.1 Clostridia bacterium
CTTTTACAATAACAGACAAAGTTTACGACCGCGCGGTCGCGCCTGAATTAAACACAAGAGCGGGATATTTTGATGCGGAAATGACGCAGACGCTAAACTGTACCGCGTCATACTTGGAAGCGTTATTTGACAAAGCGCAAAACGAAAATCCCATAAAACCCGAAAGTTTGGCGCTAATAACCGAGCTGGACAGATTTGTTCAGGCAAAATTTAAAATCAGCTTCGGTAACCGTATTTTAAAACAAATCAAACTTTTTGTTCCCGCTTACGTCGCGTGCGGAGGCGATGAAATGGAAGCGATTGACTTTATGCTAAAAAGTAAAATCTTGCGTAAATTTACATCTTTGAACCTGCCGTTTTTAACCAATGAATTAGCGGAGCTTATCGTGTTTATCGACAAGAAATTCGGCAAAGGCGTAATGAAACTTTGCGTGGAGTACATAGAACATCTGCAACACACTAATTAGCCCGTAAGTAAAGGAAAATGAAAGATTTTCTAAGAGAATTTGTATCTCTAATAAATCCGCCCGAAAGACTGCAAAATGTAAAAGCGGCCGTATTGGGCGGAAAAAATAATATTTCGCACAATTATGTATCGGAATCGATTTCGCTTGACTCTAAATGGATAGACGAGATCGAAGCCGGCATTTTTCATATAGAGAAAATAGTAAAAGAACCAAAAACTTTTATAAAAGACGAAGAATATATCATCGACGTAGAAAGAGCGAAAAAAACAAGCTCCCGCACTATCCGCCATCTCGCGTCGCACACCCGAAATATCGCTAACGTCGAAAACGACGAAGTCAAGCCGAAACGGGTACTAACCATAGAAAATGAGGAAGACCTCGGTATTTACGAAAACCGTTTTATAGCGGCATTAATCGAAAGACTGCAAATTTTTGTTGAAAAACGATATAAAGACATAAATGATAAAATGACGCGGCACGAAGTTACGTCGCTCACTATGGACAGCGAATTTGCTTACGGTAAAACTGATATAAAATATAATCTTTCGCTTGTCATGAAACAGCCGCCCATTGAAACCGACGAACAGCGTACAAATCTGGAAAATATCGACCGTATAGATAATCTAAGAAAAAGACTACGCATAATGACGAATACAGAGTTTTATAAAATGCTTTCACGTTTAAAGCCCGTTCGTCCGCCTATCGCAAAAACCAATATTTTGAAAATGAATGTCGATTACAACTCGGCGTACAAACTTTGGCTGTATATTTCTTCATACACGTTGCTAGGCTACAGCGTCGAAACGAAAGATAAAAGTCTTCCTGTAGACAGCGATTATTACGACGATATTATTATGATTTCGTCTTTGTCGATAAAAAATCTTTTGGATAACGACAAAAAAAGACAAGATATTTATGAAAATATAATACCGAATAAACCAAAAAAGAAAAAATTTAAACTTCTTAAAAAAGTCGATTTAAAGCCGAATTTCAAAAAAGACGATTCAAAACTCGACGACGACGCGGTAAACGAATATTATTACAATCAAATTAAAGAAGCGTTAAAACAGGCGCTCGAAATACCCGACGACTATGATTTGGTTGAAAAGAAAGAACTTGATTTAGGTTTTGCAAAGTTTGTGCGCACACTCGGACAAATAAACTTCGAGATGTACGAAGAAATCATTAACAAACAGTCTTACGCTTTGACAAAAAAAGAAGGCGATTCGCCGAAAAGCAAGGCATTTGCGATACGCCAGCAGGAAAAGATTTACAAACGTTATTTGATGCTTAGCAATCTAAAATCCGACGAATTGGAAACGGCGCTGCGCGCCGAAAGCAGAGAATATTTGAAACTGGAAAAAATGAAAGCGGAAGAAGGTGTCGACTTTACAGACGAGATTGTCGAAACGGAACCCGACGTTGAAGAACAACCGCAAAAGCCGACAGAAAAAATCCAGATACTCAAAGAACGCGCGGCAAGAACGGAAAAAGTAAAAGAAGACAAAATAAACGCCGCAAAGAAAAAAAGCGAAGCAATACTCCAAAAGAAAATCACAGCTTCCCATAAAAAAACGAGGGATTTCAAAGCGGAACTGTATCTGAAAGACCAGCAGCGGCTTATCGATATTTCCGAAGATAATAAGTTAAGAAAAATCGAACTTCAAAAAAGAAGATCTTTAAAAAATTAAAAAACAATAAAACCTTTTTAAAAAACACGGAGAAAATTTTTTATGCAAAATAAAATCGCGGGAAAAATAGTCAACTGGATATTAACGATAGTAATATTATTGTTGGCGGCGTTTGTGGTTGTGAACGTCATAATAGCGAAAATCAACAAAAAGCCCGTGTATTTATTTGGCTATATGTTTATGATAGTCGCCACGGATTCAATGACACCCGAATTGCAAGTAGGCGATTTTATTATAGCGCAATACGTACCGATAGAAACGGTGCACGTCGGCGACAACGCTATATTTTTGGGCTCGGAATGGAGCGGAATGGAAGGAAAACCGATAGTTCACAGAGTTATAAAAACCGAGTGGGTTAACGGCGTTTATACCATAACCACTCAAGGATTAAAAGCGGGTGCAATACCCGACACACCCACAACGGCGACAAGATTTTTGGGTAAACAGGTTTGGCATTGCGCTTTTGATTCTATCAAACACATCATTTTCGGCGGAATTGTCGTTGTTCTTTCAATTTTGATTTTTGTAATTTCAAAATTCATTTTAAGAACTTTGAAAAAAGAAAGAGAAAGAGCAAAGGCAATAGCGATAGGGCTTGAAAAAGCGCGGATAGAAAACGAAATAAGAGCGCAGGTAAGAGCGGAAAGACAGGAAGCTTTAAAAAAAGAAAAAGAACAAAAAGATAACGATAAATAAAAATATAGAAGGAGCAAAAAATATGAAAAAAGCTATCAGCGCGGAAAACGTGTCAAAAGCGATAGGTCCGTATAGTCATGCGGTAAAAACAGGCAATATGATTTTTACCAGCGGACAGATGGGCGTAACAGTCGACGGAAAATTTGTCGAGGGCGGAATTGCGGCGCAAACGGTCCAATGCTTGGAAAACGTCAAAGCCGTATTAACCGCGGGCGGATTTAAAATGAGCGACGTTGTAAAGACAACGGTATTTATTTCCGATATGAATAATTTTGCTCTTATGAACGAACAATACGCCAAATTTTTTGACGGAGCTTTTCCCGCTCGCAGCTGCGTTCAAGTAGCAAGGCTGCCAAAAGACGCTTTGGTGGAAATAGAGGCCGTAGCGGTAAAATAATAACTAAATAATAGAATAAAACAGCGTTTTGCAAAATCGATAATCTACGAATTATTTTTAAATAATGCTTTTTGAGTTAGGTTTTGTTGTTAGTTTTTAATCATTTTTTTGTAATGAAAAAAGTCAGATTTTGAGAAAAACGACAATACAAAGCGGCTAAAACAAAAGGAAAAAAACGCTATTTTATTTACAAAATACCATACGCAAATTCTTGACAACACAACTTTGACACGGCGGAGAAATCATCCGTGTTTTTGTTGTGTACGGGCGTTTTTTAAAAATAATAGTAGTTGACATTAAAATGGCTTTATTCTACAATTAAGACGAAATTAACTAAATAAGAGGCATAAATATAATGGAATTTGTAAAACGGTGCTGGGCGGAGATCGATCTAACAAAAATCGTTTACAACTATAAACTTTTTGAAGATAAACTAACAGACGAAAAAAGCGACATTATCGCCGTCATTAAGGCGAACGCATACGGACACGGAGCGAATGAAATAGCCGCGGAACTAAGCAAAAATGGCTGTCGTTTTTTTGCCGTGAGTAATATTACGGAAGCTATTAATCTTAGAAAAAGCGGCGTAAAAGAAAAAATTTTGCTATTAGGTTATACGCCCGAAATTTACGCAAAACAGCTTTTTGATTACGACCTTATTCAAGCAGTTTTTAGCCTGGAATACGCTCAAAATCTCAACGCTCAAGCTAAAAAACACGGCGTAACAAACGAAATATTTATCAAAATAGACAGCGGAATGGGGAGAATAGGCTTTGACGCATTTAACCCCGAGTCCGCGTTAAATGAAATAAAAAAAGTCGCTTCAATGCAAAACTTAAATATCGGCGGCGCGTTTACACATTTTGCGATTGCGGACGCTCATACCGCGGAATCAATTCGCTATACCGACGAACAAGGCGAGCGTTTTGCAAGGACGGTTGAAAAAATAAGACAAAGCGGCATAAAAATACCTGTGGAACTATGTTGCAACAGCGCGGCGGGACATTACCACCCCGAGCTTATTATGAACGGCATAAGACTGGGCATATCGTTATACGGATTGAGCCCATCAAACAAAGAAATCAACGGTTTGCCCTTAAAACAAGCGATGACTCTTAAAACTGTAGTTTCAATGGTAAAAACTTTACCGAAAGGTCGCAGCGTAAGTTACGGTAGAACGTATATTTGCAGTAAAGATACGAAGGTTGCTACCGTTAGCATGGGATACGCTGACGGGTATCCAAGAATTTTGTCGAACAAAGGTTTTATGTGGGTGCAAGGAAAACGCGTTCCCGTTATAGGCAGAATTTGCATGGATCAAATAATGTTGGACGTTACTGGTCTTGACGTGCACTACGGCGACGAAGTCACCGTTTTCGGCGGCGAAAGCGACATAACCATAGACGAAATCGCAAACGCGACCGATACGATAAATTACGAAATCACATGCGGAATATCGGCAAGAGTGCCGAGAGTTTTTGTCAAAAACGGCAAAATCGTCTCGGTTAGAGATAATACCTATTAAAAACGGAGGAGAAATGGGAAACATAGTTAACGTAAAAAGCGAAATCGCTCCGCTAAAAAAAGTACTGCTCCATAGACCCGGAAACGAGCTGACAAATCTCGTTCCCGATTATTTATCTGAAATGCTTTTCGACGACATACCTTGGCTTGCCGTCGCGCAAAGAGAGCATGACGCTTTTGCCCAGACTTTTAGAAATTTGGGTATCGAAGTGGTATATCTGACGGATTTAGTATGCGAGTCAATAAAAAGCGACGGCATTAAGCAACTATTAGTAAACGATTTTCTGGCTGAAGCGATTGTGCATTCTCCTTCCCAAACCGAATATATAAGAGAATATTTATTGAGTCTGCCGACAAGAAAAATGGTGGAAACAATGATTGCGGGTATGCGCAAAAACGAGCTTAACGGTAGCCGTACTGAGCATTTGGTCGATTATCTTAATAATCAATATCCTTTTTTACTTGACCCGATGCCTAATATATATTTTCAGCGCGATCCGTTCAGCATTATCGGAAACGGAGTTGCGGTTAGCAAAATGTACACAAAACAGCGTTCAAGAGAAACGCTTTTCGCAAAATATATTTTTTCTTTCCACCCCGATTTTTGCGACACGCCAAAATATTATGACAGAACTTTGCCGTACAACATTGAAGGCGGCGATATTTTGATTTTAAACCAAACAACGCTTGCGGTGGGTATTTCTCAACGCACCCACGCGAACGGAATAGAAAAATTAGCCGAAAATCTATTGAACGAAGAAAGCGGCTTCAAACAAATCGTAGCTATCGACATACCCAAACAACGTAGCTTTATGCACCTTGATACCGTGTTCACAATGATAGATTACGATACTTTTTCCATTCATCCAAATACGCAAAAAAGTTTTGCAACTTTGATTTTAACCAAAGAAGGCAAAAGAATAAAAATCGAACAGCGCGACGGAAAAATCGAAGATACTTTAAAAAGCGTTTTGGAGCTTGACAGCGTAAAACTGCTTAAATGCGGCGGCGACAGTTCAATAGACGCGGCGCGCGAGCAATGGAACGACGGCGCGAACACGCTGGCGGTTGCGCCTGGCGAAGTTATCGTTTACGGCAGAAACAACGTGACGAATAAACTTTTTGAAGAAAACGGAATAATAATACACGAAATCCCGTGCAGCGAACTTTCGCGCGGACGGGGCGGCCCGAGATGTATGTCGATGCCGATTGTTAGAAGATAATTAAAAGGGAGATAAAACATAATGAAAAACATCAAAGTAGCGATTTGGGGATTTGGAGCTATGGGCTCGGGCGTCGGCAAGGCTTTGTTAAATAAAAGCGGCGTCGATATCGTAGGTGTTTGCGATTTGCACCCTAATAGAGTCGGAAAAAGCATTTTCGAAATAACGGGCGTCGACCGCAACGGCAGACAAGACGTAGTTATAAACAGCAAAATCGAAGAAGTAGTTCCGATAAAAGGATGCGACGTAGTGATACTTGCCACCGACAGTTTTACCGCGAAAGCATATGAGAAGATTAAGTTTTTGGTCGAGCGCGGCGTAAACGTAATCAGCACGGCTGAAGAAATGTCTTACCCGAAAGCAAACCAACCCGAACTCGCTAAAAAAATAGATGAACTCGCAAAAGCGAACAATGTTACAGTTTTGGGCACGGGAATAAACCCCGGTCTTATTATGGATTTACTCGTCGTGTGTTTGACCGGTTGTATGACCAACGTCGAGCATATTACGGCAAGACGTATTAACAGCCTTTCTCCTTTTGGACCCGCGGTTATGGAAGAACAAGGCGTAGGTCTTACGGTAAAGGATTTTAACGACGGCGTAGCTAGCGGACACTTGGCAGGACACGTCGGTTTCCGTGAAAGCGTAAATATGATAGCGGACGCTATCGGCTGGGACGTCACAAAATTTGAACAGCAAATGAAACCTATCGTTACCACTGTTGACAGAAAATCGCCTTACGGTTTCGCCAAAAGCGGAGACGTTGCGGGCGTAAATATGACGGGACAAGGTTACGTTGACGGAAAAGTAAAAATAGACATGGTACATCCTCAGCAGATAGAACCCGAAATGGAAGGAACTTATACGGGGGATTATATCGAGCTTGTCGGCACACCGCCGGTAAATATGTCGATAAAACCCGAAGTTGACGGCGGTATCGGTACAATCGCAATGTGCATCAATATGATACCTCATGTCATTAACAGCGACAGCGGACTTGTAACGATGATAGATTTACCCGTACCCCGCGCGATAATGGGCGCCTACACGAAATTTGTCAAAGAAAATAAAAGAATAGTAAAATAAATAAGAGGTTATAAAGAAATGGTAAAGAAAGGTAGTTGGGTTTCCGTTCAATGCACCGTTTTGGACGTTGGACAAAGAGCCCCCCAAGTGCCTGACGACACTAAAAAAGTGCCGCTTATTATGTGGACGAAAGGTTATTTGACCGCGGACGCGGCTATCGGCGACACAGTGGAAATCATAACGCGGGTTCATAGAAAACAAGCGGGGGTTTTGATAGAAGTCAACCCCACCTTTAATCACGGATTTGGCAATTTTATTCCCGAATTAAACCGAATAGGCGAGCAACTGCGCGCTTTGCTTTTTATGGAGGATAACTAATATGAATAAAAGCTA
>JAQUSX010000026.1 GCA_028710055.1 Clostridia bacterium
CGGATATTTTTTGTTTTTGTTTTTTCCATTTTTTCATATCCGATTGAAAATCAATATCGAATATTTTTTTTGATAAATTACTGATTAACATATAAGAAGAGTAAGCCAGAGAATTTTCGGGATCGTCGTTGCTTGCGTCTAACATAAAATTTTTGAAACTTGTCATATTTATAGCGTAAATCAACTGTACCAGCTTTGCGCGGTATTCCATATCTACCGCAGACATATTTTTAAAATGCTCGTAATCATAGGCGTGCTGCGCCGTGTGCTTTAAAAAGTCGATTTGAAAAACAGATTTTTTTAGTTCTGATTCGTCTTTCCACACGCAATTTAACGTCCTGTCTTCTCCCGTCCATCCGCTTATGCCGATACTGCCAAATGAAATATATGCCAGCCAGCTTCTGCTGATAAAACCTTTCAAAATATTTACGGTGTAATTGTATTTTCCGCTGGGCAATTCCACGTGAAAAACTGTCGGTTCGGTCGTTTGCCATATATAAGGACCCAGATGACCCCGCGTGTCGCCGCCGCGATAAAAAAAGCCCTCTTTGGTAACCGCGTCTTTCAAAGCGGGTTCTATTTTTTCGTCATAAAAATTCTGCACGTCTTCTTTTGTATTCAGTTCCGGTACGGCGATTTCCAATTTTTCCGCTAATCCGCACGCCAAAGTTTTTCTTGCGTTATCCTCGTCGATTTTTGCCCAAAAGACGTCGTAATAATATTCTTGAAAATAGGCTAAAATCGCGTTAACAGTTTTGCTCTGAGACATTTTTAACAGTTTTCTAGGGTTCGCTTCGTAAAGTTTTCGGTATTTTTCTGATAATCTTCGGGTAGTCGAAAAAGCTTTGACATAGTCCACCGCTTCGACAAGTTTTTCTTGTAAAATTAACTCTAAATATTTTTTTTCTTCGTATTTTTCCAAAATATCCTCCGCAAACATTAAAAGTTATGACTTAATTATACCTTTATAATAAAATGAAATCATACCAAGCCCAATCTTGTCAACCGATTAGTTTGATATTTCTCTAAAATACGCCTTGACAAAGATAAACCCCTTTGCTTTTTTAACAAAGGGGTTTTAGTTTGTTTTTTATAAAAATGACGATATTTTTTTATTTTTTTTCTTTATACGCATTCAGCAATTTTAAAGCCGCATCTGATATTTTTTGATTTTTACCTTTCCACTGCGCTAAGTCAGCTTGATATTCGATTCCGAAAATTATTTTAGATATATTGCGGATAACTAAGTATGAAGCGTATTCGTAACCGTTTTTGGTGTTTTTTTCCGCGTTTGAGAAAAAAAAATTAAACATTTTCATATTAACCGCATAGATAAGTTGGACGAGCTTTGCTCTATAAACTAAATCTAGTTGAGTAATATCTTTATGATGCTCCTTATCGTATGCGCATTGGGCCTCGTATTTTAAAAAATCAACTTGAAAAGACGAATTTTTCATTTTATTGTCGCCCAGCCAAATGAAATTTATCAAGCCATCTTCGTCTTTCCAAGAGCCCACGCCAATTTTGCCAAAAGAGATATAGGCCATCCAACTTCTGCTAATAAAGTCTTTTGTAATATTTATTTTATATTCATAATTGCCGCTTGGTAGTTCAACGTTAAAAATTGTCGGTTCGGTTATGCGCCATATGAATGGTCCCAAATATCCTTGCACCTCACCTCCCAGATAGAAAAAACCTTCTTTAGTAACTATATACTTTATCTTTCTTTCAATTACAGTATTAAAAAATTTCTTAACTTCTTCATCATTTTCAAGGTTTGGTAATATCATTTCAAAATGCTGAGCTAGGCTTTCAGTCAGATTTCTGCGGGCTGAAATTTCACTTAAACCAACCCAAAATACTTGATAATAATACTCTTGAAAAAACTGCAAAATATCATTCACCGCTTTGTTATCAGACATTTTTAAGAGTTTTCTCGGCACATTTACATATAGTCGTAGATATTTTTTAAGTAATCTCTCGTTAGAAGAAAATTGTTTTAAATAATCGACAGTTTCGTGCAGGTTGCCCTGCCTAATGTATTCTAAATATTTTGACTTACTGTAGTATTTCAAATTTTATCTCCTAGTAAAATACTAATTATTAATAATATAATACCATAATTTTTATTTTTAAAAAGCAAAATTACTAATATTTTTCAATCATAAATGCTCTTTTTAGATTTTTGAAACAGTGATTTTTTCAAAAAAATAAAACCCTTTGCTTTACAAAGGGTTTTACTCAAATTCAATTTATTTTGCGGATAATTTTTTTTAAATCTTCAAAATAAAAACTTTAGTTTTTAGCGTTTTTTATTGCCGCTTGAGCAGCTGCCAAACGAGCGATAGGAACTCTGAAAGGCGAGCATGAAACGTATTCCAAACCTATGTTGTGGCAGAACTCGATAGACGAAGGATCGCCGCCGTGTTCGCCGCAGATACCTGTCTTTAATTTCGGTCTGGTTTCTCTACCTTCTTTAACAGACATTTTTATCAGTCTGCCTACGCCGATTTGGTCGACTCTCGCGAACGGATCGCTTTCGAAAATCTTTTTCGCGTAATAATCAGGCAGGAATTTTCCCGCGTCATCGCGTGAAAAACCAAAAGTCATTTGAGTAAGGTCGTTTGTGCCAAAGCTGAAAAATTCCGCAGCTTTCGCGATTTCGCCTGACGTTAACGCAGCTCTAGGTATTTCTATCATAGTGCCGACGAGATACTTAAATTCGGTTTTGTTTTCTTCCATAACCTTTTTAGCGGTTTCATCAACGATAGCTTTTACGTATTCAAGCTCTTTCACGTCGCCTACAAGCGGTATCATAATTTCGGGTATTACGTTAATGCCTTCTTTACGAACATTGATTGCGGCTTCGATTACGGCGCGTGTTTGCATTTTTGCGATTTCGGGGAAAGTAATGGAAAGTCTGCATCCGCGGTGACCGAGCATCGGATTGAATTCGTGAAGTTTTGTAATAGTTGATTTTAGCTTTTCAACCGTGATTTTCATTTCTTTCGCTATTTTTACGATATCTTCTTCTTTTGTGGGCAAAAATTCGTGCAGCGGCGGGTCTAAGAAACGAATAGTAACGGGACGGTCCTGCATCGCTCTGAAAATGCCTTCAAAGTCTGCTCTTTGGAATTTGAGTAATTTTGACAATGCTTTTTCTCTTTCTTCCAAAGTATCGGAAACTATCATTTCTCTCATAGGTTGGATACGGTCCTTGCCAAAGAACATATGCTCTGTACGGCATAGACCAATACCTTGCGCGCCAAAATCAACGGCTACAGCCGCGTCGTGCGGTGTGTCGGCGTTGGTGCGGACTTTTAACGTACGGAACTTGTCAGCCAATTCCATTATGATACCAAAGTCGCCTGCGATTTGCGGAGGAACGGTTTCGAGTGCGCCTTCATAAATATTGCCTGTGCTGCCGTCAAGAGAAATAACTTCGCCTTCAACAAATTTTCTGTCTTTGATATAGAAGAAATCTTCGCCCTCTTCGATTTTGAGGTCGGGGCAGCCTGATACGCAGCAACGACCCATACCGCGGGCAACAACCGCCGCATGTGAGGTCATACCGCCGCGAGCGGTCAAAATACCTTGTGAAACAGCCATTCCTTCGATGTCTTCGGGGGAAGTTTCAAGTCTTACTATAATAATTTTCGCGTGTTTATCTTTTTCGAGTATTTGCAAAGCTCTTTTTGCCGATGTGCAAACTATGCCGCTTGCAGCTCCAGGAGAAGCAGCTAAGCCTTGAGAAATAGGTTTTGCGGAAGCAAGTTTTTTCGCGTCGAACTGCGGGTGTAGTAATGCGTCTAGCGACTTAGGCTCGATACGCATAACCGCTTCTTTTTCGCTGATGATGCCCTTATTAAGCATATCTACCGCGATTTTGAGTGCGGCTGCGGGTGTGCGTTTGCCGTTACGGGTTTGAAGCATATAAAGTTTGCCTTTTTCAATAGTAAACTCCATATCCTGCATATCGCGGTAATGATTTTCCAATGTGTCGCAAATTTTTACAAACTGAGCGAAAACTTCGGGATTTTGTTTTTCAAGTTCCGCGATAGGTTGCGGAGTTCTGATACCCGCTACTACGTCTTCGCCCTGAGCGTTCATTAAATATTCGCCGAACAACGCTTTTTCGCCGGTTGCGGGGTTGCGTGTGAAAGCTACGCCCGTGCCGCTGTCGTTACCCATATTGCCGAATACCATTGATTGTACGTTAACGGCTGTGCCCCAGTTGCCTGGGATATCGTTCATTCTTCTGTAATATATCGCTCTGGGGTTGTCCCAAGAACGGAATACAGCCAAAACCGCCGCCATAAGCTGGTCGATGGGGTCTTGGGGGAAATCTTGCTTTAATTCTTTTTTATAAAGTTCTTTAAATTTTACCACTATTTCTTTCAAGTCGTCAGCGGTCAAATCCGTGTCGAATTTAACGTTTTTATCTTTTTTGAATTTGTCCAAAATTCTTTCAAAATTGCTTTTGGGCAGTTCCATAACAACGTCTGAAAACATTTGAATAAATCTGCGGTAGCTGTCATAAGCGAATCTCACGTTGTTTGTGAGTTTTGCCATTACTTCCACAGTTTGGTCGTTCAAGCCAAGGTTAAGGATTGTGTCCATCATACCGGGCATAGAAGCGCGCGCGCCGCTGCGTACCGAGACCAAAAGCGGGTTAGCTGTGTCGCCGAGTTTTTTGCCGAGTTTTTTCTCCGTGATTTCAAGCGCGTCGAAAATTTGCTTATTTATTTCGTCGCTAAGTTTTTTTCCATTTTCGTAATAACTGTTGCAGGCTTCTGTGGTGATAGTAAATCCGTCGGGCACGGGCAATCCGAGATTTTTCATTTCAGCCAGATTTGCGCCCTTGCCGCCCAACAACTCTCTCATAGAACCGTTGCCTTCGCTAAACAGGTAGACGTACTTTGTCATATTATTTCCTCCATTGAATAATTTGTCAAAAAAATTAAAAAGTTTTATATTCGCTATTTTACAATAAAATCGTTATTTACACAAATGAATTTAAGTAGAAATTTATTTAAGGCTAGATTTATGAAAAAATCCTATAATTCCAAATATTGTTTCAAGCTTTTGATTTTTGCCATCGACTGCCCTATGTATTCGTTTAAAAGCGATAAGGCTTTTTTTAAATAATCGTCTTTTATTTTTACCACGCCGAGTTTTTCGTAAGGCATTACGTTTATCATTTTCAGCGTTGACATAACGGGTGGAGCAATCTCCACGCTGTCGGCGGTGCGGCAGGCTGGACAGACGAAACAAGAAGAATTATAGTCAAGATACATTCGGTCAAAATTAACGGAACGGCAAACGCCGCATTCGTCAAAATTTAGTTTGTAGCCAGAGTTTTCGAGATAATTTAAGATAAATTTAATTAAAGTTACTTTTGGATTGGTTTCGCTGACTAATAGTTGCAAGCCTTTTAAAAGAAGTAAAAAAACGGCGGGGTTGGGTTGTTTTTCGATTTCCAGCTGGGCTATCATATCTAGCATTACCGCACCGCTGTAAAATTTGTCGGTGTCGGCGCGTAAATCGTAAAAGCTTTCCACTTGGGAGCAGCCTGTCAAAACGTACTTATCGTAAGCGAGCGACAAAATATATTCGCCAAAACAAAAAGGCTCGACCGCGAATTTCAGCTTTGCGGTAGCCTTTTTTACTCCCTTAGCGATAACGCAAATTTTTCCGTATTCCACCGAATACAGCCAAGTCAGTTTATCGTTTTCTTTATAATCCGCCGACCTAAGAGCGATTGCGTTAGTCTTTATATCCATTCGTTTTGTTTTTCGTCACTTTCTTGTACAGCAAATAACAGTTGATATCGCCCGACCTAGTAAACATGTTCCAAAGAATGTCTTTTGTTTCCACCTATGTCACCTCATAAATCTAAGCTTGGATTACTCTTAGCATAAACGGCGCGGGCGTTTTTTATTCCGCCATTATTTGTCTTTGTAGCCTATTTCGTTTAACATATACGGATTGTCGCGCCAGTCTTCTTTTACCTTAACCCAAAGAGCCAAATATACCCTTGCGTCAAGCATTTTTTCGATAGACTGTCTAGCGCGTAAACCGATTTCTTTGATATTTTTACCTTGTTTTCCCAAAATTATCGGCTTGTGCGACTGTTTTTCCACAATAATATTGGCGTCTATATCCCAAATAAGGGCATTTTCATCGTATTCCATTTTATTTAGAACGATACCTACACCGTGCGGGATTTCTTTATCGCAGCAAAGCAGTATTTTTTCCCTAATGAGTTCGCACACGATATATCTTTCGGATTTATCGGTGATGTCTTCTTCGGGGAAAAACATTTCGCTGCTTTTAAGATATTTTTTCAATCCTTCTTTCAGTTCGTCGATATTGCGGTTTCGCTTTGCTGAGATGGAATACACTTCTTTTATGCAGTCAAACTCGTTGAGTTTGCTTAATTCGGGCATAAGTGTTTCAGGTTGAGCAATGTCGGTTTTTGTAATCGCCACGACAAGCGGAATATTTTTCGTTCCGTATTTTTTTACAAGTTCCATTTCTTCATAGCTTATGCCGTCGTGACCGTCGATAACGAGCAGAATACAGTCGACGTCGATGACCGCTCTTTCTATAGTTTTCGCCATATAGTCGCCCAAAGCGTTTTTGGGTTTGATACTGCCGGGCGTGTCGACAAAAACCATCTGGCAGCTTTCGTCAGTCCATATTCCCAAAACGGCGTCCCTTGTAGTTTGCGGTTTAGGGCTGACAATAGATATTTTTTGCTGTATGAGCGAATTTAAAAGCGTGGATTTTCCCGCGTTTGGTCTGCCTACGATAGCGATAAATCCCGATACAAAATTATTCATTTTACCTCTCTTGTGAGTCCTGTTTGGGCAAGAATTTCCGTTTGCGTTTTTTCCATTACATGAGCGTCGGCTTCGTTAATATGGTCGTATCCCACTAAATGCAGATAGCCGTGCAACGCCAAAAAACATACTTCGCGTTTGTAGCTGTGTCCGTACTCTGTCGCTTGTTTTACTGCTCTGTCTCGGCAGATAACAATGTCGCCGAGTGAGAGTCTGCCCGTGCGTTCATTGACATCCACGGCGTTATTTTCAAGCGAAACAGGCTCACCGGCAACGGCGTCAATAAGCGGAAAACTTAATACGTCGGTAACGTCGTCAACTTTTCGAAATTCATAATTCAGCGAACGAATCTCATCGGGGCTGATAAACGAAACGGCGATTTCGAGATTATCAGGCTGTGATAAAAAGCCGTTTGCAGTTTTAAAAGTTTTTTTTATAAATATTTTTTCAATTAAGTTAGCGTTATATAATTTTATTTTCATTTTTTTAGTCTTTATTTGTCTTTTCGTTGTTGATGAGTTTTGCCTTCGGGTATTTTATTCTTTCGTGTT